>NZ_JADEXO010000139.1 GCF_015207105.1 cf. Phormidesmis sp. LEGE 11477 | reverse complement strand
CTAGAAACCGGTAGAGCGGGTTGGGGATGCGATCGCGCCGAAAAGCTACCCACCCTCTCCCAAGTTCGCAGCGATCTGCGCCGCCCCCATCCAGAGCGGATCTTCGCCGTTCACCACGCAATGAAGCTAGGGCTATCGGTCGAAGAAATCTACGAGCTCACCGCTATCGATCCTTGGTTTCTAGATAAACTAGCGAGCCTCATCACCGTCGAAAAATTCATTAGGCAAACGCCCCTACCCGACATCAATAAAGCTCAAATGCTGGCTATCAAACAAGAAGGCTTCAGCGATAGGCAAATTGCCTTTGCCACCAAAGCCGGTGAAGACACCGTTCGTACCTATCGCAAATCGCTCGGCGTTATCCCTGTCTACAAGATGGTCGATACCTGCGCTGCCGAATTTGAATCCACCACGCCCTACTACTACTCCACCTACGAAGAAGAAAGCGAAGTTCTCCCTTCCGAGCGCCGCAAAATCATGATCTTAGGCGGTGGGCCTAACCGCATTGGTCAAGGCATCGAGTTTGACTACTGCTGCTGCCACGCCTCTTTTGCTCTGCAGGCCGACGACTATGAAACCATCATGGTCAACTCCAACCCAGAGACCGTTTCTACCGACTACGACACCAGCGATCGCCTCTACTTTGAGCCTCTCACCAAAGAAGACGTGCTCAACATCATCGAAGCTGAAAACCCCGACGGCATCATCATCCAGTTCGGTGGCCAAACCCCGCTCAAGCTGGCCGTTCCTCTGCAAGAATATCTAGATGAAGTCAACGATGATCCAGCCACCCTTCGACTCCGCTCAGGATTCGGTGACAGCACTCTCGGTGACAGCAATCTACGGGGGCTGAGCGAAGCCGCACCCCCCACCCAGCCGATCAAAACCAAAATCTGGGGCACCTCTCCCGACTCAATCGACGCCGCTGAAGATCGCGAACGCTTTGAGCAGATGCTGCGCGAACTCGATATCCGTCAGCCGCCTAACGGCCTGGCTCGCAGCAACGCCGAAGCCCTGAAAATTGCCCAAGACATCGATTATCCCGTTGTCGTTCGTCCCAGCTACGTGCTCGGTGGCCGCGCGATGGAAATTGTCTACTCCGATGAAGATCTTGTTCGCTATATGACCACTGCCGTACAGGTAGAGCCCGATCATCCGATTTTGATCGATAAGTTTCTAGAAAATGCAATTGAAGTAGATGTCGATGCGATCGCAGACCACACCGGCACCGCTGTCATCGGCGGCATCATGGAACACATCGAGCAAGCCGGTATTCACTCCGGTGATTCCGCCTGCACCCTACCCACCGTCAGTCTGTCCGACGCTACCCTTGCCACCATCCGCAACTGGACCTTCAAGCTCGCCAAGCGTCTGAACGTCATCGGTTTGATGAACATCCAATACGCCATTCAAGGCGAACAGGTCTACATTATTGAAGCTAACCCCCGTGCCTCTCGTACCGTCCCCTTCGTCTCCAAAGCCACAGGCGCGCGCCTCGCTCAGATCGCCGTCCGAGTCATGTCTGGTAAAACCCTGGCCGACCTTGGCCTGACCGAAGAGATCATTCCGCCCTACCTCTCCGTCAAAGAAGCCGTCCTACCCTTCAACAAATTTACGGGTACCGACACATTACTAGGTCCAGAAATGCGCTCTACCGGTGAAGTCATGGGCATCGCCGACAGCTTTGGCCAAGCTTATGCCAAAGCCGAGCTAGCCGCCGGACAGATCCTGCCCCAGTCAGGTACCGTCTTTATCTCCGTCAACGACAGAGACAAACCGGCAGTTGTTCCTATTGCCCAAGCGTTTGTCGAAGCAGGCTTTGGCATCGTAGCCACCAGCGGCACCTACCGCACAATTAACGAAGCAGGCATCGCCGTTGAGTCTATCCTCAAAATCCACGAAGGCCGTCCTCACGTAGGCGACGCCATCAAAAACCAAAACATCCAGCTCATTGTTAACTCTCCAGTCGGAGAAGCTGCCCAAGAAGACGATCGCATCCTACGCCGTACCGCTCTCGACTACAAAATCCCTACAGTCACGACCCTTGCCGGTGCCAAAGCCACCCTCGCAGCAATCCGCTCTCTCAAAAGCAATCAGCTAACCGTCAAAGCCTTACAAGATCACCTGGCGTAGTGTATCTGGCGTAGATCTTTAGTATCTTGGGGAAATGGGTGAAACCTGCCAGTTTCCACTATCGCTCAAGTGCAGCAAATTCTGATGATAGTGTTTGAGCGAAGGACGGTGGCCTACGCTTATAGGCGTGATGGAATGGCGCTGAAGCTGCTGGTAAAGATGGTTTTCGTTTGTGGTATCAAGTGCGCTCGTGGCTTCGTCGAGAATAACGCATTGAGGAGAGCATAGCAGCAGACGGGCAAAGGCTAGACGCTGTTGTTCTCCTAAAGACAGTGTTCTGCTCACTGGCCGATCGAAGGAGGCAGTTGCCAGCTTAGGAAGATTAACTTGTTCGAGCAGCTGGCGCAGCCGTTCTGTTTCAACAGAGGCGAATCTATCTGGATCGGGATAGAGAAGAATCGATCGCAGATTACCCGGCGGCATATAGGGGCGCTGAGGAATAAACGCAGTAGAAGCAGGACACTGAATGCTGCCTTGTCCACTTTGCCAAAGTCCGGCGATCGCCCGCAGCAAAGAGCTTTTCCCTACCCCGCTCGGCCCCATAATCAATAGACTCTCTCCTTCGCTCAGTCTTAGCGATAGCGCCTTTACAAGCTGATTTTTACCATCGGGTGTTGTGAGGGATAGATCGTTAATAACAAGCTGTGGGCCATAATTTCGAGCAATGGTTGTCTGTTGCGCTTTTTGTTTTACTTTTAGTTCCGCACTTGCAGATTCTGTACTTGCAGCAGGGTGAGAGAATCGTAAAAGTGCAAGCCTGAACTGCCTTAGTCTCTGGGTAGCTGCGCCAAGGCGGGTGAGCTGCTGTAGCTGAAGGACAATCAGGGCAAGGGCGGAAAGCGTGAGCGTAAAGGCTGCGCCAGCTTGAGTAACATCGCCAATCTCTAATTCTCCTGAAAAAAGGCGCGGGGCAAGGATGAATCCAGGAATCAGAAAGGTGGCATAGCGGTAGTGATTTTGAAAGAGGTTGAGACCGAGCTGCCAGCGAATCAGACGAGTAAAGTTATCGAATACCCGCCCGAACTGGTGCCAGCTTCGAGAGAATTCTTGTGGTTCTCCTCTATAGAGGGCGATCGCTTCTGTATTTTCTCGAATGCGCGCGAGATCGTGGCGAAAAGTAGCTTCTCGCTTGAGCTGTTCTGCATTAATACGCAGCAGCGGCCTGCCAAAACCAAATGCAGCAATCGCACTTCCAACCGCCGCATAGCCTAGCAAAAACAGCATCAGTGGTTGCGAAATAGACCACAGCAAACCCGCAAATCCAATCAGCTGAAAGCACGATTCTACAACAATCTCAAAAAGCCGAAGCGTTTCTTGCGTTAGGGTCCTGATATCTTCTTCAATCCGCTGAGCGGGATTATCAACATCTCCTTTTAGACGCAACTGGTAGAAGGTTTGCTGACTTAGATACTGTTGCAAGTAGTTGCGAGTGAGCCAAGTCCGCCAAAACAGCGCTAGCTTCGCTCGAATGTAGCTGCTGACGGAAGCAAACGGGACGCTGACAATTAAGATAATGGCAAATATAGTGGCTGCTTGAAAAAAACGATCGCTATCTTGAGCGGCAAGCGCAGAAGTTAGCTCGCCACCGTAGATCAAAAAGACAACCTGCAATCCAGTACGAATTAATAGTAGTAAAACCAGTAGCGCCAGCAGTCCCCAAGCGCCCCACTTCTCTTTTGACTTCCAGTAGGGAAGTACTACGGCAAGCAGCGTGCTCTTATCAACAGAATAGGCATCAACAGAATCAGTATCAGCAGCGCGAACGGTTTCGTTAGTCATGAGCAGACTGAAGTGTCCAGGTATGAGCGTCTTTGAGGGTGAGAATCTGCTGGTGATAGGCAGTTAAACTTGGCCGATGTCCGATACTGATAAAGCAGATATTTGTTTTAGCTAGCTGCTGGTAGAGGTGTTCTTCCTGCTGGAGAGAGAGGGCGCTGGTCGCTTCATCTAAGATGGCGTAGCTGGGATTTTGTAGCAGCAGGCGAGCGATCGCCAGTCGCTGCTGTTCTCCGGTTGAGAGTTGATTGGCCCAGTCGAGGCTGCTGCCCAGATCGCTTAGGTGAGATAGCTGCACCTGGCTTAGAACAGATTGCAGTCTTTCATCGGAGATTTCGCTGTCCTCTAACGCCTTCTCTAACGCCTTGGGGTACAAAAGCTGTTCTCGCAGCGTTCCGAGGGTCAGGTACGGTTTTTGAGGTAAAAAGAGAACGCTATCGGGTCTGGCAATTGTGCCTTGCCCTGTTTTCCAAAGCGCTGCGATCGCCTTCACCAAAGAACTCTTTCCAATACCGCTTGGCCCCACAATCAAAAGCGACGCATCAACAGAAAAAGAGAGATCTTCAAATAGCGTTTGTTGCTTTCCAGCTAGCTTCTCTGGTAACTTCTCCCCTGAGTCAGTAGGCCCCAGGTCAGCAGGCAAGTAAAGCGATAGATTACTCACAGCTATCTGAGGCTGTTCAACTATATCAATTGTTGACATATATTTGGATCGCTGCCGCTGTATAGCGCTAAGCAGAGAGTGTAACCTAGCCGTACTCGCCGCTAGCGCCGTCAGCTGCTCAAACTGCACCACAATCAGACTCAGCGATAGCCAGATGCGATCAAAAGCCGCTTGTGATTGTACAATTGCCCCAACTTCCAGATCGCCTGCCAGTATCCTAGGCGCAAGGATAAGGCTAGGCAAAATAAAAGTGAGATACTGATAGCCATTTTGAAAACAGTCTAAGCCAAGCTGCCAGCGGATGAATCGATTGAAGTTCCAGACGACTCGGTTAAACTGGTCATGAGCAGTACGGCTCTCTAGGTTGTTGGGCAAACTGCCCGCACTAGAGGCGGTATCTATATGTGATGAGCTGTCTATACTTTGAGTATGATCTGCGCTTTGAGCGTGATAGAAAGCGATAGATTCGGCATTTTCTCGAACGTCAATTAGGTTGAATCGAAAGTCAGCTTCGCGCTTTAGCTGCTCGGCATTGATGCGGGTGAGCCTGCGACCAAAGATGAGTATTGCGATCACACTGCCAAGCAAAGCATAGACCAGCAAAAATCCAGTCAGGCCCAAAGAAATAGAGAGCAATACGCCAATAAACCCAATCAGCTGTACGCCCGATTCTAAAAATATAGATAAGACCGTAAAAGATAGTTGGGAAACGTTCTTAATGTCTTCTGAGATGCGCTGATCCGGGTTGTCAACCTCTGTAGGCAGGTGATAATAGTGTCTATCCGCTAGGTAAGCTTTCATTACCTGACGAGAGAAACCCTTGCGCCAAGACAAGCCCAGGCGATCGCGCACGTAAGCGCTAAACGACAGCAGCAGCGCACTGAGTATCAAAATACCGGCAAGCAACACCGATGCCCCACGAAACCTAGCAAAGTCGCGCGCCGCTAGCGCAGAGATAAACTCGCCGCGCTGAACACTCTCAAAAACGAGAACAGCACCGACCAGTATAGAGAGTGCAAACAGCAGCAGTAGCGCGAACGCGAACCGACGTTTTTCCTGTAAAGCAGCCGTTCTCCAGCAAAATCGAGCAATTTCCCCCAGTGAAGTATCTGAAGGCATTTGCCAGGACGCCTGAGAAGGTGCTTCTGGCGGGCGAAGGGGTCGAGCCATTCTTGTTGTAGGGAGGATCAATAGAAAGGGCACTATTCAGAATACAGAGCGCTGAACTTTTTTGCGAACCATTATCGTTACGTACTCGAAATAGTTGACATCTGATGCATATGAGTTTCATGAAGTCAAGTTAACAGAGTACAATTATTATGGAAAATGTTTTGCTAACTTAATAAATGCGCGTTACGCTCTTCTCAGAAACTCTCTCATAAACCACCCTCCCAATAGCTGCTGAGATCTTTCCAATGGCCCGTTCTGCAACGCCTGCGACTATTAATCACCTGTTCGACTATGACAGCTTAGAGGCGAGTCAGCGCTCCATCGTCCAGCAGCGGACAGGAGAAATCAGAGAGCGCCTCAGACGATCTGCTCAAGATGTTTGGGAAATTGGCCAAAAACTATCAGATGTCAGGACGCGCCTAAAGTACGGACAATTCTTGACCTGGATCAAAGCTGAGTTCGGCTGGAGTCAGCGCACAGCCTACAACTTCATTAATGTGTATGAAACCTTCGGCGACAGATTTGCAAATCTTGCAAAGGTGAACATTGCTACCTCACTGCTCTATCAGCTAGCCTCTCCTTCTGTGCCAGATGAGCTCAGAGACCAGATCATTCGCGCTGCTGAGCAAGGCGACACCATGACGGCGAAGGAGCTGCGAGAAACGATTCAAAAGCGGCGGCTAGCAGAGTCAGCCAAGGCTCAAAAAGACAGAGCCCAAAAAAGACTGCTGGCGAAAGCCGATAAACCGCCTACCCAGCGAATGAGCAAACAGGGTGGTGAAGGGCAACAGCAACCAGGAGATGCGTCATCAGGGCCAGCTGGCAGACCTGAAATTATCACGGTGATTGCTCGCTCAATAGACGATGAAGCAGCTGTCGAAGGAATTTTAGCAAATGCAGACGGTGGAAAGGGCGTCAGCCGCATAGATGGCTATAAGGCGAAGCAAAAGACGGCGCAAAAGACCCAGATTGCGCCAGGCTGGTATCAGCTTGAGGGCCAGCATCTGGTTTTCTGTGGAGACACTGCCATTCCGATTTTTGCCAAGTGGGCACCGATGGCCAAACTGGCGATCGCTATCACCGGTAACGATTGGGCGCACGACTGGCTAATCGACCAGGCCGAAAACGTCGTGGTGATTCCGAATGCAGAATACAGCGACGATAAGCTCAAGCAGCTGTTGAAACTGCTATCTCGTCCGGGCGATATTGTGATGTTTCCCTGGCTGCCCGAGGAGAAGATATTGGCGATCGCCCACCGCCTAGGCCGTACAGTTTACGCTGGAGAAGCCAACCTTGGTAAGTGCGAAAGGGCGATTGCGGCCTCCGGGCTAGAGGCAACCGCTATTGAACCAAACTATGTCGCAGAGTTAGTGGGATAGCAGGCATAGCTGCAAGATGAAATAGCGTGTTGGTATGGTTAGAATCAAAGTTTAGAGGTTAAAACATGGCACAAATTTCTACCCTAGATCAGGTTCTAGAAAGCATTGAAACACTTTCGGTCGAAGACCAAGAACTACTTGTGAAGCTGATGCATCAGCGGTTGGTTGAACGACGACGTGATGAAATTGCTGAGAATATTGCCCAAGCGAAGAAAGACTATAAGTCAGGACAGGTATTCAGCGGAACCGTCGATGAAGTTATGGCTGAACTCAGATCGTGAGACAGCTCATATTCACTTCCTCTTTTAAGCGTGCTTTCAAACGTTTGGTTCGTCGTCGGCCAAATATAGAGACTCGGATAGAAAATAGATTAAGGCTTTTAGTAGACGATCCTTTTACTCCAACGCTGCAAACTCATCGACTGAAGGGAAAATTGGTCGGAAGCTGGGCCTGCTCAGTTGAGTATGACTGTCGTATAGTTTTTAGCTTTGTAGAGGACTCTGAAACGAACGATATTTTACTCATAGATATTGGCTCTCATGATGAGGTCTACTAAAAGCAGATCATTCATCGAACGTTAGCAGAGGCTTTAGGGTAGGGATTAGCGTATTGGCAAATGAGGACTGATGGATGAAAAAGTGGTGGCCTGCGATCGCCTGTAGTATGAAGTTTGGCGTGTGGGTTTGCCAAGCGGCGACATCTGTTTTGCTCACGATGGCATCTGACTCGCCCCATAGTCCTGTGATAGGAAAAGGAAAGGGCGTACTAGATTGGTAAGTATAGGTTTCTAGCACCGCAAAGTCTGCGCGTAATGTTGGCACCATCAAAGCCATCAGCTCAGTATTGTTCAATACGCTGGTGGGTGTGCCTTTGTATTGTTTGAGCCTGTTGATAAAAGCGTCATCGTCGAGCGTGTGCATGAGGGGCGGCTGAACGGCTAGATGTGGCGCACGAGCAGCAGCGGCCCAGAAGTGAACAGGCGTAATCTGTGCGGAGCGTCTAAGCCACTGGCATGTTTCAAAAGCGACTAGCGCACCCATACTGTGGCCAAAAACAGCAAAAGGAACGTTTAAGTGCGGCAGTAGCTGAGGACCGAGCGCCTGCACGATAGCGGCCAAATCCGTCAGCGCTGGTTCTGCGAGTCGTTTGCCCCGCCCTGGTAGCTCAACTGCTATGATTTCAATGCTTTCTGGAAGCTGGCTAGCCCAGGAGCGAAACATCCAGGCAGATCCACCAGCATACGGAAAGCAGAAAAGCCGGAGCTGAGGACGAACTCGCCGCTGCGAACAAACTAACCAGTTCGTCACGATTCAGCGTCCTCGTCAATAGCTGAACCTGTATCTGTGAGAGCTGTGTCTGTGAGGGCTGTGTAGGTATAGCCTAGCTGCCGAAAGTCTAAGACATCCTTTGCCCTCACAATTTTGCTGGTAGCTGGCGCACTATAGAGAGCGTTCAGGTCTGCCCCTTCGGGGCCGTAGTTTCCAGGGGCAGAAAGCCCACCGTCCCAAGGCCACATCGGATCGGATAGGTTGTGTCCAAAGGGGCGATCGCGCGCCGGATAAAAGTCTTCGCCGCTATGCCCTTCATCCTGCCACTGCGCCCAAAGCCGATCCACGTTGGCATGATGCAACCAAAAGATCGGGTCATAAGGAGAACAAGGAATGCTGTCCATTGTGCCTAGAATATCGAGCTGATGAGCAAGACCCTGATTCCAGTCCTCCCAATCGACTAAGCTGCCGCCGATTACAGAATGCGCGAATGCATGAAGTGCCCAACCCGGCGCATAGTCTGCTTGTTCCGTCTTTTCGTGAGAGACCAAAGCACCTTCAATTAGCGCATTGAACACTTCGTAATTATCAGTATTAAAGAGAGTCTCTATCTCGCTTGGCGGCAACGGGTAGCCGTCGAAAGGCGGTAGAGTTGAGAATCGAAGCAGGTGGGGGCCCAGTGATTCTAGGGAGATGGCGTCAAAATGAATGCGTTCATTGAGCTGCCAGTCTGCAAATGTGCTGGTTTGGACCGCGCCGCCTTCAAAACTGCCACCTTCAAAATTGCTGCTCCCCAAACTGGCATCTTCAGGAATCTCAACAAAGGTTCCTTGGCCGCTAGTGCCCAAAAAGTCGCCCTGCATCATGACGCTCAGCGCATCGGGATCGGTCCAGTCCCAGTAAGGAACGGTGACGCTAGGATCAATCGTTTGCAGCGCCTGTTCAAAATCGAGCAGGAACTGGCGGTGCCAAGGCAAAAACGCTGGATAGCTGTGAGCGGGATTGCCGCGAGCGGGGCCAGTCGCACCCAGGCTTTGGCGAAAGCCCATCGTTAGAATGTGCTGAACGACAAACTGTTCGTACAGGCTAACTTCAGAGCCTTCGGGGTAAGTATTTTGCAGCGTATCAACCGCAGTGACGAAGGCTGCTTTCTCAGCTGGTGTGAGCGCCGTGACGCTCTTACGAACAGACAGACGAATCGGCAGACCAACCGCATCTGCAGGCGTTGGAAATACTAGCGCCGGGCCGGAAGCATCGGGCGGCGGCGGATAATAAACGCCCGAATTGCTTCGTAATTTGGCCAGGGTGATGACTGCGATCGCAACCAGCACCACCAGGCTAATGAACACACCCAGCGTTAGCTTCTTGTTTATTCTCTTCGGCAGACGAGGTCTGAAATTAAAGCTCACGAAAAAGAAATCAAATTGTTAAGCTCCACGGTAGCATGGCTTAGGTAGGATAGATTCCCATTAATTATTTATTATGGTTGCTAGCTGGCAGACGGTTGATCAGGCTTGTCAGTACTGTTCCATCACGTCCAAAGTCAATCGAGAAGACCCGATCGGCACAGCAATAACAGCGCGGCTGTGGCTGTTAATCGAGGTGCCTCAGCCCTGGGCAAAAAATCCTTGGGCGCAGTCATCCCCTGAGCTGCTAATGCTGTTTGCTCAGATTGAGCGGCGGCCTCGGCTGTGGAGAGATTTGCGAATTTTGGCGATCGCCCCTGACAAAACCACCTCTACAAAAGACAAACGGCACCTCTTCTTTTACCAGCAGCCCCCCGAAGCTGCTGCTACCTATCGCCAGTGGCACTACCACATCCCCATCGAACAGCTCGTGCCGCTCGTTCGCGCCCTCCTCTTCAAGCCCAAAGAAACGGACACTTTTGTCCCCTATCGTCAGCCCTCAGCTCGGGCACTGTTCGTTTGCACCCACACCCGTTACGACCTCGCCTGCGGACGATTCGGCACGCCACTGTATCGAACATTGCGCGATCGCTACGCCGAATCTAAAGCACTATCTGAGCCGCTCAGCGTATGGCAAACGACTCACTTTGGCGGCCATAATTTCGCACCGACGCTAATTGATTTTCCAACAGGTCAGCTCTGGGGCCATTTGGAGCCAGAGATACTAGATACGCTGATATATCGAAAAGGAAAGGTTAGCGAATTAGAACCGTTCTACCGAGGTTGGAGCGGCATGAGTTCGTGGGCGCAGATCGCAGAGCGATCGCTGTGGATGCAGCAGGGCTGGGACTGGTTAGCGCAGCCGAGGTCGGCGCGAATTATTAGGCGCGACCCAGGGAAGCTGTCGCACCGACTGCTGCGGTGGGTTCTACCCTGGATACCGATGATTCGGGCGCAGGTGCTGGCAAAGAAGCTAGAGAAAAAGCTGCGCTGGGCAGAAGTCGAGATCTGCTGGAAGGCTCCTGAGATAGGCGCTGAGCAAAACATCGGACAACAGCCAACAGAGCGATATCGTGCCCGCGTAGAAGTAAGCCATCAGGTGATGAGCCAGATGAAATCGGGGACTTCAGAGTCGTTGATTCCGGTGGCACAGTACAAGGTGAGCGAGATCTCTTGAGCTGCCGACGGCCACGGGTGACTGCGACCAAAACGCGCTAAAGATTCTGAAGGCATCCTATATATTATTGAAAATGGTTTCCGATAAGCGAAAAAGATTGTAAGATTTACACTGTGGAATTTACCTGGTGCGTCCCTGAAGCCACCAATTAAAAGCCGCTACTTACAAAGTCCTTCTTCGTAAGTTGTCACGCTTCCTGGTGCCATCCTTCTAGAAGTCGCGGGACGAAGACTTCTACAAAAAAACATTCCTTGAAATATTTTCACTACTATGAACGCTGCTCTCCAAATCGGCACTAAGTCGATTGATACGCCTACTCTGGTTCAAAAGCTACTGCAATATCGGCTGTTAGAAACGTTTGTCAAAGAAACCATTGTCGATGAGCTAATTGAAGGCGTATCGTGCGATCCGGCTGTTGCTTTCGCGCAGTTTTGTCAGCAGCGAAAGCTACAAACCGAAGAGCAGCAGCAGGCATGGTGTCAGCAGGCGCACCTAACGCCGGAGCAGATGCGCCTAGAAGCCATTCGAGAGATGCGCTTGGTTCTGTTTAAAGAGCAGACGTGGGGCGATCGCCTACAAACTTTCTTTCTTGAGCGCAAAGGCCAGTTTGATCGGGTGGTGTATTCGCTGATTAGAACGAAAAATAAGGAGCTAGCTCAAGAGCTTTACTTTCGGCTATGCGATGACGGAGCAAGCTTTGCCGATATCGCGAGGCAGTACTCGGAAGGGAAAGAGGCGCAAACAGGCGGGCTAGTGGGGCCGATAGAGATGAGTGTGCCCCATCCAATTCTAGCCAGGATGCTACAGCTGAGCGAAGAGGGACAGCTTTGGGAGCCAGCTAAGATTGGCGACTGGATGATTATTGTGCGCTGCGAAAAGCTGATTCCCGCACAGCTTGATGAACCGATGCGACAGCGACTGTTACAAGATCAGTTTCAGACGTTGCTAAATCAGAGAATGCAGGCGAGTCCGGTGAAGCTACTGCCAAAGGTTCAAACGCAACAGGTTGAAACGCAACAGATTCAAGCGCAATCAGCTCCAGTGCTACAGGTTCCAGCGCCACAGGCTCCAGCGCAATCTCAGCTAAACATCTCGATCGCAAAAGACCAGCCATCAGTAACACCGAAAGTAGTACCGACAACGGTGCCAGAAACGATAGCAAGCAATGTAGTGGAAGCAGGAGCAGTCAGTGCGTAAGCTCCCCACCAGCGGCGAATCTAGTAATGAATCTGGCGGCGAATCTGGCGAAGCAACAGTAGAAAGCTTGGCCTCTGCGGATTTCTCTCCAGACAAAATGCATCCGACCGTCAAAGCACTGGGATGGGTCAGTCTCTTCTCAGATTTGGCGAGTAAGATGGTGTATCCGATCACGCCGCTTTTTCTGACGGCTGTGCTGGGTGCGCCGGTCTGGACGCTCGGCGTGGTAGAAGGCATTGCAGAGAGTACGGCAAGCCTGATAAAGCTGTATTCGGGCTGGCTTTCTGATCGCGCGGGACAGCGAAAACCGTTTGCGGTAGCGGGCTATGGGCTAGGGGCGATTTCTAAGCTGGGATTGGCAATTGCCGGCGGCTGGGGCACGGTTCTCGGTGCTCGGCTGCTAGATCGAGTGGGCAAAGGACTGCGGGCCGCACCGCGAGACGCGCTGATTGCAGAGAACTGTGCGCCGGAGCAGCGAGGCCGCGCTTATGGGCTGCACCACAGTCTAGAGACAATCGGTGAAGTGTTAGGGCCGCTGGTGGGTCTGGTCTTTTTATGGCAGTTCGCGCAAAACTATCGCGGCGTATTTTTGCTGGCGTTTTTGCCAGCGGCGATAGGCGTCTTGGTATTGCTTAAGGGTGTGAAAGAATCGCGATTAGCCAATGAGTCTAATAGGCGGCGCTCTGTACCAAGGTTCACGTTTCAAGGACTTTCTTCCACGTATCGTCAGTATCTAGGAATTGTTGCTTTATTTGGGCTGGGCAATTCTTCAGATGCGTTTCTGCTATTGCGATCGCAAGATTTAGGCTTCAGCGGCCCTGGACTGCTGCTGCTCTACGCCGCGTTTAATCTCGTTTCGGTGCTGCTAGCCACGGCAGTCGGCAGAACTTCGGACCGAGTAGGACGTGTGCCGCTATTGATGATGGGATACGGGCTGTTTGCGCTGGTGTATTTGGGGTTTGCGATCGCAACTTCTCCGGCCTTTATTTGGATACTGTTCTTATTCTATGGCCTCTACAACGCGCTGACCCGAGGCGTTCAAAAGGCACTGGTCGCCGATTTGGTGCATCCCCAGCGCAAAGGCGCAGAAATCGGCACCTTTCACATGCTCGTGGGCTTAGCCGCTCTGCCCGCTAGCCTGTTTGCTGGATTCTTGTATACCCAAGTTGCCGTGGGTGCGCCGTTTTACTTTAGTGCAGCGGTGAGTGCGCTTTCAGCAGGGCTGCTGTGGCGGCTGCGGTTGCCCATGGGCGCGTCCGATAGGACGTAGTCGTATGATGCTTGAGCTTTTCTCTAGCCAATCGAAAACTTGCAACAATTGCAACTCTAGCTTTTGTGATTTCGATGACATCGTTCCTATCTAAAATATTGCCGCAAATTCAACCATTCATCTACACAATATGCTCTCTATTCAAAAGCTCAACAAAACCTACGCGAACGGCATCCAAGCGCTGCGAGATATCTCCCTAGATATCGGCTCTGGTATTTTCGGGCTGCTTGGTCCTAACGGTGCTGGCAAGTCTTCCTTTATGAGAACGCTAGCCACTTTGCAAGCAGCTGACAGCGGTGCTGTTTATCTCAACGGGATAGATGTACTGAGCAATCCCCACTCAGCCCGCCAGCAGCTCGGCTATCTGCCTCAAGATTTTGGCGTGTATCCCAACGTTTCCGCAGCAGAACTGCTGAATCAGCTGGCGGTGTTTAAAGGCTTCACCCACCGAGCGCAGCGGCAAAATATGGTTAATCATCAGCTTGAGCTGGTAAACCTGTACGCACAGCGCCAACAAAAGCTCGGCACCTTTTCTGGCGGCATGCGGCAGCGATTCGGCATCGCGCAGGCACTGCTAGGATCTCCTCAGATGGTGATTGTAGATGAGCCAACGGCTGGCCTTGACCCGACAGAGCGCATTCGCTTTCAAAATATTTTGGCTGATATTAGTCAAGATAGAGTACTGATTTTGTCTACTCATATTGTTGAAGATGTAGCAGATCTGTGCCCAAATATGGCGATTCTAAACAAAGGAGAAATCGTGCGGCAAGGAAGCCCGAGCCGCTTAGTAGAAACGCTACAAGGTCAGATATGGCAGCGGGCGATCGCATCTACAGATGAGATTAATCCAGACTGGAGGGTGATCACCTCGCGAATGGCGAGAGGTCAGCGCTCGGTTCGCGTTTGGAGTAAAACCCGTCCGGGCGAAGCCTTCACCGCCGTAGACCCAGACTTGAATGATGTTTATTTTACTGCGCTGTTGAAAACAACAGAGACTCAAGAAAAGCTTACTGCTGTTTCTGTTTAAGGAGTGAGAATCTACCAATAGAAGTAGTTCTCGGCCCCTCGCCCCCAACCCTTCTCCCCAGGGAGAGTACCTGTTTAGCGTGTACGCCGAGACCCACCCCGTCGCTACGCGCCACCCCTCCCAAGAGGGGAATTTACTT
>NZ_JADEXO010000138.1 GCF_015207105.1 cf. Phormidesmis sp. LEGE 11477 | reverse complement strand
ACCGTTCTTCGAAATGTCGTGAGAGCCACAGGTGGGACAAGTCATCTCAACTTTCATCTGCTCTACTCCTCTAGAGTCGCAACAGCTACGTCTTATTTTTCTCTATCCTTTACATTAATGCACTACCAGTTTCTCGAGTAAGGTGAGGAGGGGAAGAAAGCAAATTTTCACAATCAGAATTCAGGAAAACTGCTTCCTTTGGATGAGCTAATTGAGAGGATAGCGAAGTGCCATGGGGACTAATTTTTAGCCTGAAGTCCCTGCAAAGCAATGCTTTTAAGCTTATGGCACTTCGTTCCAAGAACCCTTCAGTTATCCCCTGTAGGATTGACCTCGATAAATCATGTGGTGCTTGGGTGCCTGAGCAGGCATCGCTGCAGGCACTCTGCGCTTGAACGGGCAGCCCATAAATTGTAATTCGGTATTCGTTTCGATGGTGTCAATAGAAGCGGACGAAGCAGTATAGCGTTGGCCGAGATAGGTTAATTGCATGGCGTAAAGTCCTCGATTTGTGTTACGGCTGAGCAACAGCAGAACGCTCGTTTGATGCGTTTGCTTGTTTCTCTTTGTTCCTATTACACAACTCGGAAGGCTACGTTAAAGGCTACGAAAGGCTGGCTTATGGCTGACTTATCAACCAGACATGTTTAAAGTAAATGCTATGCCTTGCAAGCGCACTTACAGGTCGGATTGTGCCCGTCTATTCGTGTTACTTTTTGACGTGCCTATTAAGAAGTAACACGAATAGTCAATGGATATTCGTAGGCAGCTGCAGCTAGAGGCCGAAGATTTTCAGGATCAGAAAAACAACGCCTAGGCAGACATTAACTGTATCGGAACGTCTTCCAATCCAATGTCTGCGTACGAAATATTGTGCAAATCCGCGATCGCCTTCGCTCCAGAAAGATCACCTTGGCTTGCTTTGTATTTAGCTAAACCAATCACAACTTCCCGACGCTGTATTTGGTCTTGATTCGGTATCTCGGTCGAGCTTGGCAAGGACGAAATTGCAGCAAATTCTTTCACGGCAGTTGCAGCTGAAGCGCGATCGCGTAGCTCTGCGGCCTCATCGCAGCGTAACGAGAAATTGGCCCAGTCTCCTGATTTCAGCATGTTGTTGATAAATGTCTTGGCATCGCCTGTGCCACTGGGTTGCTCCAGTTTCTTCTTGCGGTTTTGACAGGCTTTGATTAGAAATTCATCAAAATCATTTAGCCCTGGCCCCACCCACCATCGGCCAAAGCCGTGAGCAGCCATTTCCGGTCGCTTATGCCCAGGTGCGATCGCCCGCAGCTGCATTTTCGCCATTCCCGGATTACTCGCCCACAGATCGGCAAAGTCGATCTGATCCGGCGACTGCCGATAGGTCACCACACCAAATTGAAAACTCTTTTCTTCCGGTTCTTTTGTTTCTTCTGACGGTTCTCTTGAAGGTTCATGACGGATCGGGTGAGCTAGGCTGCACCCCTGTTGCACGGCTACTGCACCCCTATTGCACGGGAACTGCACCCCTATTTCATCGCTATTGCACCCCTCCTGCACGGGAACTGCACCCCTATCTTGTGCTTTTGATAGGGGTGCAGAAACTGCACCCCTCCTTTTTCGGCCTTTTTTTTGAGTCATAAACTCGTCGAATGAAGGCTTTAGCGTCGCTACCGACCAGTCGAAATAATACTCGTTGGGCGTGTTGTGAGTTGCAGGCACAGCGACAACTAGAATGCCGAGTTCCCGGAGCTGACTCATGATGTTCTGCACAGAACGTGCTGAATAGCCCGTCTTCCAGGCTATTCGACCAATAGAAGGGCGAATGCCTGTACCGTCCTCGTGGGCATGGTCGGCAAGGGCTAAAAGGATAGCCTGGTGGGGATGGGAAAATTCATGTTCCCAAACCTTCAACATTTGGCGGATGCTCATTGATTTGCGTTCTCCTTGGATCTAATTACTGGTTTATTTTTGTCAATCTTTTCTATTGCTCTGTGAAAGTGATTCGTTGGGCGATACAGATAACGAGTGGCGAGATAGAGTGCTAAGTCTTTCTCTCGCCAAAGGCAAGCGTATCTATCCACTGAATTTAAACATCCGTCTTTGTACTTGATGCCAGGAACGCTAATCGGCAGAGCCAAAGAAATCTCTTCCCTATGAGACTCATACCAAGCGATCGCGCGATCGATGTTCTCCTCTGTTAGTGATAACTGCATTTTGTTAGATGGATTCAAAACAAGATTGAAGGAGGGAAAAAGTAAAAGGGAGGCGTAGGACAGGTTGTTAGTCCAATCATTCGTGCAACCACAATCCCAGCACCGAAGGAAAGAACTACCACTAAAGCAATCTTAAATTTGGGTAGTCTCATAGGAATTAAAAAACTGCTTGATACAAGAAATCAATAGGCAGGTAAAGACTGAGAGAATGACTTAGCGGTAGAAGCAGATCAAATGGTTAATAGAAAGTAAAGATTAGAACTGTATCGCAGCTTTCTCTATCAGCGGAGAAATTGATGTAATGTTGCTAGCGACGAATGTACAGATATCACCAGGGGGTATTCCTGAAGGTTGGGTGGTTTGCTCAATATGCAGCTTGCCATACGACAAAGTGACGCTAGCTTGTATGGAATCTGAACCGAAGAAGACGCATACGACTCCAACAAGCGAGTCATATCGCTGTTCGGCAGAAGTTACGACGACTTTATGTTCACAGACCAAAGTCTCTACAGTTTCTTTTTGTAGCTCTCTCACTGGCTATCACCCCCCTTCGCAGGCATCGTTGTGACCAGCGCCATCCCATAGCGAGATTGATCGCGCTTATCCTCCTCTAGAACCTGAATGGTTGTTTCTATCTCCTTCTGGACTAGCGGTGGAATTTGATCCCAAAGTCTATTCAGCTCAGTTACTTGTAACTGCCTTAGATGCTCTGTTATTGGCTGCTCAATCTCCTGAATTACTGTAAACACTGGCAAACCGAGATTAGAGACTAGATCTGCTGCTTTTTCTAAGCGATGACCACGATCAATATGTAGAGCAAAGACGCAGTCGGCGGCTGCAATGTAAGCGTTGAAGTAATCCTTATCTGACTTAAGATGCGAAAAGTCACCTTCTCCCCACCACTGGGAAGACTCTCCTCTCTCTTGGCATAGACCATGCCAGCGGATGCCAGCTTCACCTACGTTCTGATAGAGAGCAAAATGGATACCCAATTGATAGGGGCTATTTTCCGGTAATTCTATAATTATGGGTCTAGATTCGGACGCATTATCGATCCTCTGACCCTCTTCTTCCATTTCTAATACATTGTCTAACCAGGCGATCGCATCGACTACGCAGTCAATTACGCAAGAGAACCCATCTTCTGAGCAGTAGTCATCTGCATATACAGGACCGCAGCTCTCCCAATGCCATAGGTTCTCAATGCTGTAAATCTCAAAACCAATGCCTTCATCAATCGGAAAGGGAGTGTTGATATCAGCTAATTCAGACAGCATCTGATCAACCGTAGCGCGATATGGGGTATCGCCTCGAACGGCACTCCAAGCGCGAGACAGTCGAATGATGTCGGTGTTAGAACAGCTAGAAGATAGCTGCTCTAGCTCGATGCGAATCTTAGAAGGTGTCATGTCAATTCTCAGTCCTTAGAGAGGTATTCTGTTTGAAGACGAGCAGGTTTCTTAGAGAAGCAAAGTTGTTGTGCGAAACAACCTTCAGAATCTCTGAAGAGACGCGGTTACTGTGGTTTCATTGAACTTGATAGAAACCACGCGGCAAGACTGAGGATGGTGTTTTCAGTACTGCTGTTTATTTTCTTCAAGGAAAGTGCGAGCAGTTGGAATCCCCGTAGCTTCAGCTCGGGGAGGAAAACAAGAGCGCGGCTTTAGCCGCCTGTAGTCACGCATAACTTATTGCTTCTTCTGAGTAGTTGAATTTGTTTGAGACCAAACTGCCCGATGCGTTTCCAGTTATGGTCGTACACCGAAACTTTCTTGCTTTTAGCAGTCTGGGTATAGCCGCCAACCCATCCTTTGATGAGCTGGCCTTTTGTTGAAACCTGCACCTGATCGCCAGCCCGGTAGCCGAAGGGCGTGATAGTGCCACCCTTGCGCTTACGAATTCCACGTTTAGCTGCATTGTCGAAATGCAATGCCCGACGGAAGTAAGCCGGTCGCGTGATGATATGGAACGGTGCGGGCGTGGTATCTACAGCCCCCTGCCAATAGCGCGAATCTTCACCAACACCCGCTTGTAGCCGATACTGAGCGAACTGACTAGCTGCCAGGGCAATGCCGTCTACTGCGTGAGCTGCGGGCGTTTGCGCTTTCTTGTTTTTGCATTTCACTAAGCCAAGATGTTTGCGAATTTGGCTAGTGCCGTTACCATCTTGCTGCCAGCCGTAGCGTTTTACGACAGAGCAGATGGACAAAAGTACATCCATCGCCTTGTACTGTGCTGCCATCACCGGAGAGAAGCCTTTCCCAGACCTAGCCCCCTTCCGTCCACTCGTGAGGTCTACGTCAGCTTTGACAACTTCGTAGACAATCGACTGAAGCGGAAAGACTTTTGCTAGTTCACGAATGACGCGAATCTCCATCTGCCTAGCCGCCCAGATGGACGGTGGTACTTTCGACTGACGACGGTTGCTAAACCGCTTTTGTCGATGCGCCCTGAGTGCAAACGGACTCTTTCGATGTATCCGCCGTCCCCGCCGTGCTCGTCGCTGCAACGCTCTACCGCGTACATTTTTGATGACCTTGCCGTTCTTGATGACAGCAGCCCCTAAGCGCTCCTTTACCCGCTGAAACGGCAGGACTAGATGGGCTGTGTAGAGTGTTACTTTGGCCGACTGCACCGCAATTCCTGAATAGGACTTGCCAGGGTCGCAGCCCAAGTGAATAGGCTGCACCTTTCGAGCTGACGGCTCTGCCGCCAGCTTGATGTAGTAGACGCCTGCATCATTCCAGTGGGCTGTTGCTTTGCCATCACGCACCATTCGCCTAGCGCGACTTGGCTTTGTGGGCATCGCGGGGGTGCCGTCTGGATTCTGTACTGGAACTCGTAATTGCATGGAAGATAATTCTCTTTCGAGTTGTGTGTCCCTACGAGCACCTATCACAGCATTTCTGGCCTTTACGCCACGCCTTTTAGCAGAAGGCTTAGAGATAAACCGGGCTAGGGAAATACCCGGCAGTCTGTAACAGTGATAGGCTCTGCTCTAGTCAGTGCTTAGTGAGTCCTGCCGACTCAAGCCCCCGCACTTTAGTCGGGGGTCACTGACACGTTTGAGCTAGTAAATCCTCTTTCCTACGGCGAACTCACCTTGCTTGCCGAACACGGTCCCTGCCGGGTAAGTACCGTCCGGCAAGCATGAACCCGGCGCTAGATTTGTCATCAGCGCTTGCTTGCTCGGATTATCTTTTTGAGTGAGCACCACATCGCAGCCGGTCTTCGTCTGGGTAGAATCAACAACCGTTTCTCGCTGCGTTCTGTATTCGTATCCTTGGGGGCGATGAAGCTGGACAGTCGCAATAGCGTAGTTTTGATTAAGCGCATTGGTAGCAGCCGCTGCTGCTGAATCAGATGCTTCAGCTATGAGAAACGCAGCCTGTTCTTCAGCTTCCGCTAGCGTTTCAAACGCCTTCTCTTTTGCCCACTGCGTCTGCTGCTCTTGAAACGCCGTGCTACCTAGAGTGTCTAGCAGTGGGCCGAGGCTAATTTCCTCAACCTGGAAGGCGATCTCTGTGTTTGAAGGACCAGTCAGTGTTTCAGCGCGAGGTTGTGCAGGCTGTGTGGCTAGGCGCGGAGCAAGCCACCCGAACGAGATTGCGGCCACGCTCAGGACAGACATCGCACCATCCACTATTCTGTTTGTCCAAACTGGTCTCTTCTTAGGCGGTCTGTGTTCAGGAATGGCAACCATCGTATCTCCTTCAGGCTTAGCGTCCGCCTGCTAGTAGTTTATTTTTAATCGCAGATAGTCTTCTAATCGGAACACTGTTAGAAGCCTCGTTCGCTCTCTCGCTTTTTTGATACTGGACATATAGCCTTCTTGCTAAAGGCACGGCGCATCTAGGGTTGGTTCGATGAAACCGAGGATTGAAGGGATCGTGTTCTAATCCCTCGTGGTCTGAGCCACACAGGCCACAACAGCCCATTAGAACAATATGCTCCGTTATCTTTCCCAGCGCTTCTACGACAATAGGGTCAACGCCGCCGTAAACAATACGCGGCTTTACTAGCTGGACTAGCAGCGCTTCTATGTAACTACTTTCCCTTTTTGCAATCGCGTTAAATCCAGCGGTGGCAATAACGAGGCCAAAGGCAACCCCTGCAAACAGACCAAAACAAACGCCGAAGACAAAGGCATAGCCCCAGCCAAGAAAAGCGGATAGTGCAAAGGCGATGACCATTCCTAACGCCATTAGACCCATTAGGCACAAGACTCTCATGCGGGCACCTGCTGCTGCGCTTTTAGCTGGGTATAAAACCAATCTTCTGTCTCCTCCCACGAGCGCTGCGGCTGGCCGGCGCACTCACCGCGCCGAGTACCCGGCAGACCACACCAGCAGTTGGCCGAATGTGCGACCGAGGCTCTAAAGGCATCTGGTTTTACATCAACTTTCTGGTGTAAAACCGTAATCCCTTTCTCCAATCTCCACAGAGAGCCGATCTCTGCGTACAGGCGCAGAAACCCTAAGTCTTGGTTAGCCGGACTAAACTTGTCTCCTTCGTACCACTGCGAGTATCGCTGCCGCAGCGGATACCAGGTGTAGGGCATAAACTGATACGCGCCAGCCGCTGAACTACAGCAGATGTCATCATCTCTACCACACTGCCCCGGTACACAAATGACGGTATCTGGATGATCGGCGTAGGAGTCAAATAAGCCACCGCCAAACAACGTCTTGTAAGTGTCGTCTTGCTCTCGCCCCGGCCACCAAGCGCCTTCTGCCCAGGCCACCGTCCGCATGATGGCTTTGGCAACTATCCACTTGATATCATCCGCGCTCAGTTTCTGCGGCAGTATGGGATTTGCGAACGCTGTTCCGGCACGGGCTGAAAGCGGCGAAGGGAACAGGGTTGGATAGGAGATTGCGCCAACGGTCGCTAACCCTCCTGTGATAAATAGTCTACGTTTCATTAGGTAAGTCTCCTTGTTACCGTGTGCTGGTAGCGCTTAATGACGCTGCTGCCATCAAGCCGACTGTAGTCTTCAAATTTGCCTATCCTGCCGTGTCCCTGCGTGGAGAGAATCACTGGCCAGTTGTTTTCAACAAAGCTATCTAGCTCTTTTTTGAGCCAGTCACGCACGCGCTCGTCTGGAATACGTTTTGCATCTTTAGCGAGTCCTAGCGGTGCCGAGTAGCCACCATCTCCGGCGGGCGATATCAACCCAGTGGCCACTAAGTTGATATTGTTGACCGTCTGCGGCCCGAAGCCGGTCGTTTCCTTGATGAGTTCTTGGCCGCAGATGCCCAGGCTGACCTTTTGCTCTCGCCCGCTACCAAACATATGGCGGACTCTAGAGATCGCTTCGGCAGGTGATAGCGGCTCTTCTATTTGAGAGTGCTTCGCTAGCTGGTAGTAGCTTTTCAGTTTCGCGCCCTTAAACTCAGCAGCCCAGCCAAAGAATAGATTCCATTCGTTGAAGAACAAACGAACAGGGTGAAACTCTGGCAGCCGACCGCTGGCGCTTCTCGCCGACCGCTGCGCTTCTGATGTGCGCGCTTGGTAGATTCCCCATACTCTTTTAATAGCTTCGGTGACCAACAGCATGTCTTCATCAATGCCCGGTGTCGCATACGTGACAATAGCAGGGTCACACTCGAACCCTAGCCATCTTTTTGCCTGCAAATCGATGAAGAAAAACTGCGCTCTCGGGTGAAAGGCGAGCGTCATCCTGGCAATCGCTCTTTGCAGTGTAGATTTGCCACAGCCTGATTGAGCCAGTAGATAGAAAGATAAAGGTGACTGGGCAACGCCTGGCACCACATCATCTGATGTCTGCTGGATTCGACTGCTTTCCACCCCAGTCAATTGAGGTACGCGATCTGGCTGTAGGACCGTATCGGCTGGCTGTAGGGCGGTCGCAGCAGCTCTGGCTAAGCTATAGGGCTCAGCCGAGTACCTAAACACGCCCGACTGGTCGAGCCATTGGAGCCACTGATCGCACACCGGCGGGCTGAGCGGCTCATCGAAGCGCGTTCGCCAGGCTGCAATCACTGCCGCTGGCGAATAGCGAGCGTCACTCAGCAGCTTCGAGAAGTACGCGCAGTAGCCAGGATGCTTCGTTTTCGGGCCATTGTTCACCGCCCGAAAGAAGCTGTCGAATTTTTGATATAGGTCGTTTTGAGTGGCTAGGCTAGCAGACATTTTCTAAGCCAGAATGATGTAGACAAGAAAGTAAGATAGGGTGGCCGCTAGGACGGTGTTTGCCTGCTCCGTGAGCGAGCACTGCTGCTCCCAGATATCTTGCAGCTCGCTAGAGGCATCTCCCATTCTGGGAAAATCCAGCACCAAGGCTTTTAACTTATCTAGGGCCGAGGCTTGCCTGGCGGCGCTGATGATGAATAGAAGCATGAGAATTAGCCAAACAACAACAGGCCGTGTTGCCGTTTCTATAAGCTGATAGTTCTCTTCTGGAATCTCGTACTTTAATAGGCTAATCACCGCCCATATCATGCTGTATATGAAGAACTCTCCAGGCAGCGAAAGCTTCAGCAAACTGCCACGACCCAGCGAGATCCACCGAACAGTCGGAAAAGGCTTTCTTTTCTTTTTCTTCGCTTTATCAATAATCTCCGTAACTGGCTGGCTGAGAGTCTCGTCTTCATAGCTAACGGCTTCGGCCTCAAAGGTCTGGGCATAGGCTTCTGCGGCTTGTTCAAAGCTGTCAACGGGCGGCTCAAGCGGTAGCGAGGGGGTTGCTTGCATTACTTACTCTCCTTTTAGAGCGGCGTCAGGGGTAGTGTTCGGGAAGGGAGGATGGGTTCCAGCTGCTGGATTGGGCGTTTCTAGAACGACCGTCTCTCCATTGGGGGCTTCTACGGCTTCTGAGTCAGCCGCCGTTGTGGGTGCTGTCGTGGTGGGTTCTGTGGACTCTACTGGTTGGGTTGTCTCTGCCATCAAAGGAATCACTCTATGGCCGTGCTTATACAGCAAGAACAGAAACAGGCAACCGACACAGCCACCGAAGAGGATTGCTGAGCGCATAGGCTTTCTATCTTTTACTGCGCTCTGGTTCTGCATTGTCTGGCTAGTGCCAGGGACCATACTTGAGCTGGGCTGAACAGGCGTTGTTCTTTTCGCTTGTCCTGGGAAAGTAGCAGGCGGCAGCGCGGCGATCGATCTTCCAGCTGGCGTCGCAGCCGGAGCCGCCGGAGCAGCGGGGAGCCACTGGGGGGCCTGTGCCGGCGGCGCTAACAGGGCGTTACGCAGCTCGGTAAACGAACCGGGCGCAATCACTTCGCCGGGCGCTGTTTCATACTCGATATGAAAGGCTATTTTGACCATGCGTCCTCCAGGTATGACGTATCTTCCTCTGACACCAGGGGATCACAGGCCAGCAGATCATCATCTAGGAGTGTCGGCTGTGAAGGCAAAGGAGGGCTATGCCGTACGGCTGGCTCGGTGCGAGCAGCGTTCGGTTGCTCGCTTAGCGCCGTTAGATAGGTTTGTAGCGCGGCCACCTTGGCTTGGGTGGCTCTGGCTTCTATTCGCGTTTCTTTTGCTTCTACTGCCGCAGCCCTTAGCGCTGCGTTCACATCGGCTAGCTTTCTGGCGAGCTCGCCCTGACTTTCTCGGCTAACGCGCAGCTGGGCAGTCAGCTCAGACTGAAGCACATTCGCCTGCTGCAGCGATCTGCTGATCCGCGCAGCTGACTCATTGGCTCCAGGGGTATCTTCTAGGCACCGAATTCCTACATACGCGAATGCGCTTGATGAAGACACAAAGGTCACCCAGGCCCAGTCGATTCTGCCTGCTAGCTTTACGGTTAGAAATAGGGTGGTGGTCGCGGCGACTGCTGCCACGGGAACGGCATAGATAAAGTAGCTGAGGTTCGGATTTGGCGGGGTCCTTAGCGTCTGGGGCCGTAATTCTGTAGTAGAAGAGCGGACTTTGAGGCGGGGAAACCAGTTAGCAATTTTCACGGGCCGGGCCTCCTGCGATTGTTTTTCTGGGCGCGGGTCTGTTGAGCTGAGGCGCGGCTGGGGTGTTTGCCCAGGCCAGTACGTCAAAGGCTTCAACGGGTTGCTCATCTCTGCCACCGGGCGAAACGAGAAAGCTGGAGAAGCGCTGTTGGAAGGCTTCGTCTTTTGCTTCTTGCTGCGCGATCGCTGTCACGACGGCGTGCATCTCTACTTGCTCTGGCAGACAGCCGGTTTGCCGGTATGACTGCACGGCGGCTTTGATCAGCGCTCTAAATTGCGCTTTTAACTGCGCTCTTTGAAACTCTTCTGTTGCAACTTCTGCAAAGATCGACTGAATGAATGTCGATTGAGAGAGATGATCGTCTGGCGTAGATGGAATAGTGCCAGGGGTACCGGCTTTATTGCTGGCAGTTCGATTTTGATACTGGGCTGAGGCTCTTTCGGCGGGGCTAGGCATGGTTGTTCCTCTCTAATTCTTGGTAGTGGGCGTCGGTGAGTTGTCTAGCTGACTTGAGCGTTTCTCCTGCTTGCACGAAGCTGGCGAACAGGCAGATAGCTTCTAAGTCTTCTATTGAATAGCGGTCTTGGATGAAATCGAGTGCGGACCTCCAGTTATAGAAAGTGGTTGTCGAGACTTTTCTGTTCAATCGATCAGCTACCCACTGACGTGCTGAATCGACTTTCAGTCCTAGTTCAGCCTCCACAGGGCTCTCAAATGCACGGAATCTCGTGGTTGGGTGAATGTCCTCTGAATGCTCGGTGAATGATGGCTGAATCATGGCTGAATGAACAGTGAATGATGGCTGACTGTCTGCTGAATGTTCAGCGGTGAATCACCGCTGATTCAGGGCTGAACATGGACTGAATCAGCGGTGAACGTTCAGCCCATGTTCAGCGGTAAACAAGATATGAACAGAGGCTGAACATCTAGTTTGGAGTTAGGGGCATCTACCGCTAATCAACCGTTTCTCCTAGTGCCGCATCGCTCTTCTTATTGGAGGCAAAGCAAGTAAAGTGCTCAGTTAGAGATTCGCGGTTTTCAGCATTCGAGACAGTGACCACCGCTGTCTGAATGCCTTTAAGCGACAGGATGAGCGCAGGCTTGCCCACTGCTTTAGTCAGCCGCCAGAGCTGTGCGCCGACACGTTGGGTGAGCTGATGCTCTTGATCGAAAGCAACAAACTCTTGCCAGAGTGCTTTGGATTCATCAAAGAGTCCCTGGCTAGTCAGTTGTAGTTCGGCTAGCGGGGTGTTTTGGGTCTGGGCAATAGAGTGATTGTTATCAGCGTTATCAACGCCTGGGCTCGGCTGGCGAACTTCTTGCTCGATTAGCTGGGCAATTGTTTGTTTAGTCATGGATAAGAGCTTCCTTTGATGAGACTGGATAGTTTTGGGGGTCATTTCAGACCTTCGTAAATCGTTGGTAAAAACTGAGATCTGTTTTCTGTTGAAGTTGGCTTTGTTGTCGGTGAGGTTAGCGTGCGCTCAGAGCTAGCTCCGAGGACTGTTAACTATGTGCAGGTAGATTGGTCTTTATCCGCACAGGGCAGCGGCGACACACGGCGCATCTGTTCCCCAGCCCTACAGTCTTTCGGTGTATTCAGTTGTCGTGAAACTTGAGAGAATGCTATTGGTTCTCGATGGCTTCGAGGATGACGGCTTGCGTGGCTGGGTCGATAGCGATCGCACGAGCAGAGTCAGGCGGAGTAAACTCTTCGGTAGTGGCAGTCGGCTGGCGGTTGAGGAATGCGGACGTGAGCAGGCAAAGGGCGATCGCACTCAACAACAGGCTGAGGCTAGTAGGACGGGTGAACAGTCGGTTAGACATAGGCCATATCTCACTGAGATGGCTGACGAGGCGCATGGAGCTGCTCGAATGATTGCAGCGCTCCTAGTAAACGCAGAATGCGATCGCTCATCGACCCGTCAGGATAGCGGCGGCATAGCTCGTCAGCTACAGATGCTCGCAGGCACACGGCAATCTCTTCGGTAGCGGTGGCATCCGCCATCTGCATCTGGGCGATCGCACTCTGTGGCTCTACAATCTGCCGCGATCGCATGAACCGAAAAACAGCGACAATCTGCTGGGCTCGCTCTGGAGTCATAGGAGTACCGCCGTGTGGACTAGGCAGATCGGCAAATTCCAACGCTTTGGTAATAGCTATTAGCTGAATGGTTTTTGCGCCCGTCTGTTCGGCGAGCTGGTGAAGTTTCACGATGAAAAATGCTCCTTGAACTGTGTGAGCAAGGTTTGCGAAATGCGGGAGGCGAGCCAGTCACAGGCTTCGTTTAGGCTCAAGCGAGCGCTACAGTCAGCCATCAGGAACTCGCGAATTTGATTGGGTGAAGTTCTTTTGGCTTTGTAATGGGCTAGCTCTGTGAGGACAGCCTGTTGGCGACTATTTAGCAATCGCCCGTTGAGCTTTTCTAGAAAGTCGGGGTGACCGAATTCTTCACGCAGCAGGCGAATGTAGCCGCGAATGGTGCGCTCGTGCCGATTGAGAGCAGTGGCAACCTCTGTGACTTTGGCGTAGCCGTCGTCGATGCAAGTAGCAGTGGCGTTCAGGCTTTTGGCAACAGTGGGTTGGGTCATGGTGTAAGGGTGAGCAAAGGTATCTGGGCAGGAGATGGGCAGCAGTGCCGCGCTGCATCCGTGGATCTATAGCGGGAAATGAAAAGAGACTAGCGCTGTGAGTGAGCGGTGAGGGCGAGCGGCCTTTCTACAGGACGCTCTGTGATAGGAAAGCTGCGTTCGGCGTTGGTATCGAGCAGAGGAGCCAGCTGACT
This sequence comes from cf. Phormidesmis sp. LEGE 11477, assembly GCF_015207105.1. Classification (GTDB taxonomy): domain Bacteria; phylum Cyanobacteriota; class Cyanobacteriia; order Phormidesmidales; family Phormidesmidaceae; genus Phormidesmis. The sequence continues at coordinate 1,828 of NZ_JADEXO010000138.1, read as the reverse complement.
GGCCAGTAGGGCGGCTGCATCTGATAGCAGGGGATGGAGGCGATGCCAGCATTCGGGCGGGTCGGCGGTACGTAGGACGCTAGTGGCGATTTCTAACGCTTCATTGAGGGACGCGATCGCGCTGAGTTCTTGCTCATAGTCAGCTGCTTCCTCTGGGGTGAGGTGGGCTAGGTCTAGGGCAGTGAGGTTTCGGGCGATCGCATCTAGGTCTGGACTGGTATAGCTTGAATGCATTCTCTGCATCTTCGTATTGAGAGTCATAGAAGAGACTTTGTAGCTACAAAATGATACTAGCTCAAATTAACTCAATTTGAGTCATAAAAAATATAATTGAGTAGAAAGGCTGTATCTTGCCTATATATGTAAGTATTGGAGTTGGACTAGACAGCTATGAAAATGCCGAGATATTCCCTCGATCTATCTGAAGATGATAAGAAAAGAATTGAGTCCTGCCGGACAGATCTCAGTTGGCGAGAGTTGAGTTTCGGCGCAAAATTAAAAGTCTTAGTCTTAGAAAAGCTTCAGGCGTACGAAGATGAGAAAAAAGCTGAAGGCATAAAAGATTTTGGTGTTGAAGAAGAGAATTGATAAACATTAAAGAACCGAAGAAAATAGTTCCACAAACTATTACCGATAGGTCACTAGCTAAACTAGGTGCGCTGTTGTTACCAGTTTATTACTAGGCCCTGGAAACTATAGAAGTAAGAGACGTTGAAACGCTGCGTGTGCTTACAGAAACCATCTAGACGACAGTTTTCGTAGAGCGCGTGGCCATACGGCCTCCACTCAAAACTGCCACCTACCTTTGCGATACTGATTGCTGAGAGTGCGCGAATGATCGCAGATGCACAGAAGGAAAGAGCCCTTTATAATCTGAACGCGGTAAGCAAAGATCTTCTGTTTTGACATCTTCCAGATGCGGTTGGCTTCACTGTTCCAACCAACAAGACTATTCGTGTTACTTTTCGCACAATCAAAAAGTAACACGAATAGCTAAACTGCTCACAACTTATAAGGAGGACGACGTTAAAGGCGATTAGTACGGCAGAAGCTGGAGCACTGTGATCTGATTGTGATCGTTACAGGTTACAGGAATCATTCGTTGACGCACGCGGTGTTTGGGCTGAAGGCATCAGGGGCGCTGTCAGGGGAGGTCGTGCTGCTTAATTTTCGCGGTAAGAGCGGCGTTGTGCGGGAGGTATTGCGATACTTTGTGACAAACTTTGAAGATATAGCGTAGGCTATTGATAGCGGTTGCTGAGGCCGCTATGGTTATGCTTAACGCCTTCAAATTCTGAGGGGGTCTTTTGAACCTTGAAAACCGCATTCTTCCGTTGACCCCCTCAGATGCCTTGCTATATGGTAGTTTCGGGCCTTTTTCTAGCACGTCAATTGAGAGCCAGTATCAATTGCAGCTCTTGATTTTGACCCCCTCAGATTTGGCTTCTGAAGCCTTTGCTACGGTAGGCTTACAAAAGCAGGGTGTTCAAATTCCATTACCCCGCAAGGGGACGGAAACACCGTCAGATGGTGTGGTTAAAAGGGACAAAATCTCGTTCAAATTCCATTACCCCGCAAGGGGACGGAAACTAGCTGGCGCTTTGCCTCCTGCTCGATTACATTGAGTTCAAATTCCATTACCCCGCAAGGGGACGGAAACTTTTCATGAACTGGGTAGTCGCTTGCAGATACAATCGTTCAAATTCCATTACCCCGCAAGCGATTATGTTTGCTGTCAAGGGTGGTTGAGTAATTTTTCAGAAGAAAGTGAGCTGTTCAAGCTTGCTTTCTTCTCTCTTTTGGTCTGTTGTTGTCAAAAATAAGCAGG
>NZ_JADEXO010000137.1 GCF_015207105.1 cf. Phormidesmis sp. LEGE 11477 | reverse complement strand
GCTGTCAGATGCACCCACGCCAGAAATTTCCATATCTATCTCGCTAGAAGCAAGAAAGATATTACCATCGATATTTTTTACTTTCTATGCGATAGGGGGGGATAAAAATAGCCCATCAGATCTCGGCTTTAACAGCAATCGTGACTATTTTGACTATCGGTGCAATATGCGTTCACTTTTGTAGCTGTTTAGCGTCAACATACGAGAAAGCAGAGGGTTCGCTGACTGAGCGGAGTCGTTCGCGGAGCGTCTCCGAAGGCGTTAGTCAAAACACAGCCGGGCTACTCTGCGAGAAGAGCAAAGCTCTACGACTCCGCTCAGCCCTCGGTTTTCGCCCGCACTAAACAGGTACTCACTTTTAGTGAAAGCCTGCGTGAAAGCGAATTCTCCAGGGGATAGGTTCCTTCATTGTTTGACGGTAAAATCAGGCCGGACTTGTTTTATTAGGAGCGATTGCGTGGCCGAACTCAAAGCACTGATCTTCGATGTGGATGGCACTCTAGCCGAGACCGAACGCGACGGACACAGACCTGCGTTTAACCAAGCCTTTGCCGATGCTGGGCTAGATTGGCACTGGTCCACAGAGCGCTATGGAGAGCTGCTAGAAGTCTCGGGCGGTAAGGAGCGCATTCGCGCCTTTATCGAGTCTAAGCCGGATTTTGTCTTGCCAGCTGGATTTAGCGATCTCACTGAATTCATCCGGTCATTGCACGCCACCAAGACGAAGTACTACACGCAGTACGCCATAGAGGGCCGAATCCCTTTGCGACCTGGCGTAGAACGATTGCTCAATGAGGCTAGAGCGCAAGATGTGAGACTGGCGATCGCTACTACCACCACGCCCGCTAACGTCCAGGCGCTGCTCGCTAATACGCTTGGTGTAGAGAGTCTAAACTGGTTTGAAGTAATTGCCGCAGGCGATATGGTCCCTCACAAAAAGCCTGCTCCTGATGTGTTTGAATACGCGCTAGACCACCTGAACTTGCCGCCCGAAAACTGCCTTGGCTTTGAAGATACTAATAACGGTCTGCTCTCAGCGACTCAGACTGGCCTCAAGACCATCATCACTGTCAATGACTACACACACACTCAAGACTTTTCAAAAGCGACGCTAGTCATTAGCGATTTGGGTGAACCTGACGCGCCATTTAAGATGATCTCTGGAGACGTGGGCGACGCTCAATATTTTGATATTGCTTTAGCGCGAAAGATCTGCGAAGCCTGAAATCAGCGCTAGGCACCGCCTACTGTATAGATTGACCATGCCTTCCAGAACGTGTAGATAGACAAGACAACCAGCAGCGCTCTAAATAGCTGAGTCACCGTATTGTCGCTCAGCTTTGGTAGGAATCGAGTGCTAATCTGTACGCCGACTAAACCGCCGACGCCTAGAATCAGTCCTTCGGCCAGACGAATGTTGCCCTGGATGGCGTGACCGATGCAGACAGAGATAGAGGTAATCACAATCACGCCGAGGCTAGTTCGAACTGCTGTTTTAATGCTCTCACCTAGCAGCAAAATCTGTAGCGGTACCAAGATGACGCCGCCGCCGACGCCAAAGAGCCCGGCCATAAACCCAGCAACTGTACCTGTGACTGTCCGAGCGATGCCTGGATTGATTGCAGGACCGATCGCTGCTCTAGACTCGCGAAACTGCGCCTTTTGAATCACTCGCTTTTTGAGTGATACCAGGTACAGGTTGCTTAGCATTAGCAGGCCAAATCCGATGAGCTGCCAGTATTGAGGAATGCCATCTACTAGTAAAGCGGCGATGAACCCGGCGATCGCAGCCGGTATCCCTAATAGCAAAATCTGTCTAGGCTTTAGATAGCCCATCCGCCAGTTCTGGACGCTGCCCGCTGTAGAAGTCACCAGAATCGCCAGGCTGCTAGTCGCGGTTGCCGCATGGCTCTCGAAGCCTAGCTGGAGTAAAACAGGTACTAGCAGCGTACCGCCACCAATTCCTAAGAAACCCGCTAGAATGCCCGAAAATAGGCCCGCCAAAGATAAAAAGACAACCGAGCTAATGGCCACACGTCTACCTAAAATAGTCAATAAAAGCCTAGACGATATCCGCCACTTTTTATAGTTGGCAGGCGAATCGCGGTGGAAGCTGGCAGGGTTCGGCAGGGTATGGAGCGCAAGTTTTAAGTGCAAATTGCCTGAAACCAGTTTCTACAGTGATTTCTTAGTCTCTACACCTGTCTCTTTACCTATGATGGGTGATAAGTCAATATACTCTTCGATCGTGACGGCTAGGCTAGTGAGTAGACTGTCGCGCTGTTCTCGGTAATTAGCGATTCCTGTCGGCATAGAGCCCAGGCCACGCTGCTGCCGCAGCCGATTTAGCCACGCTCGCCGCCAAGGTCCGTTATCAAAAATGCCGTGTAGATAAGTGCCCCACACCGACTGCTCACTATCAACAATGCCTAAACCGCGATCGTCAAAGATAGGCATAAAGGTATTTTCGCCGTCTTCTCCTGAAGACATCACTAGCTGAGTTCGTCCCTGATGAATTTCATAGCCGATCACGGGTAGCCCTTCTTGGGGATATTTAGACGTCACTGTCCGCTGTCTGGCTACTTTTTGGCTGGTGATCACTGTCCGCAGCGGCAATAATCCTAGTCCGTTGAAGCGACCTTCTTGACCTTCTAATCCTTCGGGGTCAGCCAGCATCTGCCCCATGATCTGAAATCCACCGCAGATGCCCATGACCGTACCCCCCGCCGCTGCATAGTTTCTCAGCGCTTCCGCCATCCCGGTCTGCTGCAAGATCAGCAGGTCGGCAATCGTCGTTTTAGTTCCTGGCAAAATTACCGCATCTGGATAGCCCAGCGGGTCTCGCGGTGATAGGTATTTAACGGTGACCGAAGGCTCGGCTTCTAGCGCATCGAAATCGGTAAAGTTAGAGATGCGTGGCAGTCGAATCACCGCCACTGTGATTTCAGATTGAGATTTGGTCGTGGGCCGCTCTAGTAAGGAGAGCGAATCTTCTGCTGGAAAAGCCTCGTCAATCCAGGGAATAACGCCAATGACTGGAATGCCCGTACGCTCTTCTAGCCAGTCGATTCCTGGCTGGAGGATAGAGCGCTGACCCCGAAATTTGTTGATGACGATACCTTTTATCAGCGCTCTTTCGTCTGGTTCTAACAGCTCCAAGGTGCCGACAATATGGGCAAAGACGCCACCGCGCTCAATATCTGCAATCAGCACGGTTGGGGCCTTCAGATAGGACGCTATTCGCATGTTGGCCAGATCACGGTGCTTTAAGTTGATTTCAGCCGGGCTGCCAGCGCCTTCGCAGATTAGCAGGTCAAATTCCTGGCTCAGCCGGGCAATGCTCTCTTGAATGGCCTGCCAGCCAGCACTAAAAAATTCCTCGTAGTATCTCTGCGCTGTTGTGGTGCCAATTGCTCGCCCTTTGAGGATGACCTGTGAAGTCTGGTTTCCCTGCGGCTTGAGCAAGATAGGATTCATTTCCGCTTGGGGTGAGACCCCTGCTGCCCATGCCTGTACTGCCTGGGCGTAGCCAATTTCGGCTCCGGTCGTGCTGACGTACGAGTTTAGCGCCATATTCTGGCCCTTGAACGGAGAAACTCGCCAGCCCTTACGACTCAAAATGCGGCAAAGGGCAGTCACTAGCATGGATTTACCTGCGTGGGAGGTCGTACCCACTACCATTATTGACTTCACAAGTTGTGCCCCTTGTCTGTTTGTACATCCCTCACCTTACCCAAACTTGGTCAATTTGGTACGTCAAAGTAGCCGCCTCAGTGACTATCGCCTGCGGTGAATATGTATGGGCCTAAATGGCATATAGTGTCAAATCAGCCAGTCTGGTAGCCTTAACCACCGAACTACAGCATTCTTAAGGAAATCAGCGAGAGAGGCCCGCTTCTCTGCATCGCCGTTATCCTGCCATTTCTCTACGAGCTGGCGGCCTAAAGGGGTGAGACGAAAGCTATCCGTGAGCCCCTGACCATCGACCTCTCGTCGCAGGATGCCAACCGAGGCTAGCCACATCAGTTCTCTTTCGGTGGCAACGTCGGAAAGTGGCTGCTGGGTATAGCCTTTGAGCGCGCCGCTGTCTTCGGCGATGGTAGGTACGCTGACGCTGCGATCACGCATCGCCGCCAGCAGCTTTAGATAAAATGGAGAGCACCGCACGGCCCTTTCCGCTCGCCGCATAACTGCTGCAGAATACTGCATTGTTGTACTGTTAGCTCGTGTGCCTGCCATCTATGCCTGTGCTTTCGCCGCAAATCTCCACTTAATATAGCGCGCTCTAGCTAGCACTTCTTTTGGGCTCATGGCGCTAGACGGGAGATCTACCAACGGAGGGCATACAAAGCACAAAAGCCGCCCCAACTAATAGTAGGAACAGCTTTTAGCTTCGAGCTGGGGTGCTAGGATTCGAACCTAGGAATGGCGAGACCAAAACCCGCTGCCTTACCACTTGGCGACACCCCATCGCTTTCGCTTGAGTATTGTAGCACCGGCTGTCCGGTTTGCTGCAAGGGGGTTGAGATATTTCTAAGGCCCAAATAACGATAAAATTCGCTACGGAATTTTTTGCTAAGTTCCGGCCATCGGAGACGCCTTTGTAGCGAGCGATCGCCCTTTCCAAGTCCACCCCCAACCGGTCTCTGTTTTAATCATTGAAACGATGGCGATCGCGCTAATAAGCCCTCCTCCTAGCCAACCTAAATACAGATATTTATGCGGTTCACCAATGGCCCTAGCCGCTGCCAGTCGCATAAATAGCTGAATCGTTACCGCCAAAATCGAAAGTACAAGGGCGATGCTAGCAGCCGGCGCATCCAAAGCAAGTCCGAATAGACTGATCACAATGCCAAGCCAGGGCACCACAAAAAGGAGCGCGATCGCCACGGAAGAGGCTACTGCTAAGAACGGATTGCGTCCTCCAGCAGTGTAGAAATTCTTTGTCCACCCTTCCCAAAGACCTGCGAACGAACGATACATGCGAACGCTCACCGCCTCAGTACCTAGGACGTAGCGTAGATTAAAGCCACTCGCTTTGATTACCTTCGCGAGCTCAAAATCTTCTACTGCAATGGTGGCAACGGCTGCATGTCCACCAATTTCTTTATATGCGGCTGCGCGAAACAGCATGAAGGGTCCTGCTGCTGCCGCCTTATCTTGCTGCTTTGGGTCGTTGACGCCTTCAAAGCTAAACCCGACTGCAATCAGTAGCGCCATCAGCGGCTGAACTAGCCACTCTGAAAAGCATCCGCAAACCAGCTTAGGGGCGCAACTGAGTAGATCGCTATTGTATGTTTGAGCGTTAGTCAAGGCGCAGGCGATCGCATCCGCATTCAGCCGGACATCTGCATCGATAAACAAGATATACTCGCTGTCTTCCACTTCCTTAGCCGCCTGCACACAGGCCCAGTTTTTGCCGCGCCAAGGCTGATCAGTCGGACGCGGTGGCACGGTGAGCACCTTCACTCGACCGTCATTTTTAGCGATCTTGTCTGCGGTCGTTCGGGTGCGATCGTTCGACTCGTCATCCGCCACAATCAGCCGCATCTGGGCTCCATCGGGTAGAGCATTTGCCAGTACTGATTCCATGCACCCCGCGATGTTTTCTTCTTCGTTGTAAGCCGGAATAATTACACTTACGCTCGGCAGCTTTGTGGGTAGGTCTTCTAGTAGATCGAGCCGAGGGGCGCTGCGTATGGAGCTTTGAAAGCGCCTGTGAAAATCTAAGTTGGCAATGCAACTGGCGAATAGCAAACCCCAGAATCCCAACCAAGGATCAAACCATCCTGTGATGCCCCAACGTTCTAATGCTTCTATCAATTCTTTGAAACTCCCAATCATTTCATCGCGCATCTTTTGGCTTTGCCATTCCTGCTTACTCTAAACTGAACAGCATGTTCCTCAAGCACCTCTATTTGCAGAACTTTCGCAACTACAGCAGCCAATCTGTAGCTTTTAACGCACCTAAGACGATTCTGCTAGGAGATAACGCTCAGGGAAAATCTAACTTGCTAGAAGCGGTGGAGTTGCTAGCAACCTTAAAATCTCATCGAACGAGTCGCGATCGCGATCTCGTCCGAGAAGGCGAAAGAATCGCCCACATCAAGGCCCAGCTTCAAAAAGAGCTTGCCCCTAGTGAACTTAATCTAGTCCTACGCAACGGCGGGCGCAGAGCTACTGTCCTCAATGGTGAAACGCTTAAGCGGCAACAAGATTTTCTCGGCTCTCTCAACGCAGTTCAATTCTCTAGTCTAGACATCGATCTGGTGCGGGGCGGACCGGGTGAGCGCCGCAACTGGATAGATACGCTGTTGACGCAGCTAGAACCTGTCTACGCCTACATTTTGCAGCAGTATAATCAGGTGCTAAAGCAGCGCAACGCCTTTATCAAGCAGCATACGGATGAAGAAAATAGCTGGCCTCTCGACGCGACGCAAATGGCACTGTGGGATGCTCAGCTTGTCGCTGCTGGGACGAGAGTGATCAGGCGGCGATCACGAGGATTGCAGCGCCTGATTCCTCTGGCTAAATCCTGGCACCAGGCTATCAGCGGCGATACAGAGCAGTTAACGATCACGTACCAGCCGAATATCTCGACCGACACGCCTACCGTAAGCGTGTCTACAGAAGAAGCGCCGCTATTGAAAGATAGTTTGGCAGAGGATTCGCCAGAAGATAAAAAGCATGACGATCCTGACTATATTCAGCAAGCTTTCTTTGAAAAGATCAGGTCGCGGGCGATCGCCGAATATCATCAGCGCACCTCGCTAGCAGGCCCCCATCGAGACGATATTGACTTTTCAATTAATCACACGCCTGCTCGTCAGTACGGATCGCAAGGGCAGCAAAGAACGCTAGTTCTAGCCTTGAAGCTGGCAGAACTAGAGCTGATTGAAGCGGTGATTGGCGAACCACCGCTGCTGTTACTAGACGACGTTTTGGCTGAACTAGATCTAAAGCGTCAAAATCAACTGCTAGAAACGATTGAAGATCGATTTCAAACCCTGATTACCACCACGCATCTAGGTGCTTTTGATGCTAAATGGCTGAAGGAGTCGCAGATTTTGACGGTGCATCAGGGGGCGTTGCTGGAGACTGGCTAAGGCTTTGAACCCTTAACGCTGCACCAGAGACTGGCGCGAGGGAAAGTCGCTAAAGAACTTAATTACTTAGAAAATCCGGCTAATGTCTTATTTAGTAGGCTCAACGCTTTATCCACTTCAGCTTCGCTAACGATAAGCGGTGGAACCAGGCGTACCACTTGGGTTCCGGCTGGAAGGATCAAAAGTCCTTGGTCGAGGGCGGCTTTGACAATATCGATTGCCGCAATGCCGCTATCTGGATTGAGAACCAGGCCGTTGATCAAGCCCCAGCCTCGAACGCCTTGGCACAGTTCAGGATATTTGCTGGCGATCGCCTTGAGTCCTTTTCTAAGCTGCGTGCCACGCGATCGCACATTCTCTAGCACATTCTCTTGTTCTAGCGTCTGACATACCGCCATCGCTACTCCACAGGCAAAGGGATTGCCGCCGAATGTACTGCCATGCTCTCCGGGGCGCAGCACGTCACAGTGATGCTTGGTCAAAATTGCGCCAATCGGAATGCCCCCGCCGAGTGCCTTAGCAGAAGTAAAGACGTCAGGCTCCACGCCCACCGTCTGATAGCCCCACAGATTGCCCGTGCGACCCATGCCCACCTGCACCTCATCTAGAATCAGTAAAATTCCTAGCTGATCGCAAAGCTGACGCACCTGTTTGAAATACACCGGATTGCCAGGGCAGACGCCGCCTTCTCCCTGCATTGGCTCTAGCATCACCGCCGCCACCTGACGCTGATCGGCATCTAGCGTTTCTATCGCCGTTTTCAAAGCGTCAATATCGTTGTACGGCACGTAGTAAAACCCTGGCATCAGCGGGTTGAAGTTCTTCTGGTACTTGGGCTGACCAGTCGCGGTGACGGTGGCGAGGGTTCTGCCATGAAAGCTAGATTTTGCCGTAATCACAATCGGCGCTTCTATGCCCAGCTCGGTGTGTCCGTACTTGCGAGCCAGCTTAATCGCCCCTTCGTTAGCTTCTGCGCCTGAGTTACAGAAAAACACCCGATCGGCGCAAGAATGCTCAGTGAGCCACTGGGCCAGCGCCCCCTGCTCGGGAATGTAATACAGATTCGACACGTGCTGAAGCTTTTGTAGCTGTGCCTTTCCTGCCTCTAGCATGGCCGGATGAGAGTGACCCAGCGCACAGGTCGCAATACCTGCCACAAAATCGAGATATTCATGCCCTTCTAGATCCCACAGACGGCAGCCTTGTCCACGCTCCATTGCAATCGGAAAGCGAGCGTAGGTCGCCATCACGTTTTGGTCAAATTCTGCTGATTGAAAATTTGACTTTTCTGATGTTGAATCTGATGCGGGAGAAACTGATGAAGCGGTGGGCATTAGGGTTTGAGACGTCATGGCAAACGGTTGTTAAAGGATACGGACTTTGAAGGGGACAAGTGTGAGCACTATCTTTTGAGCACTATTTTTGAAGTGTAATTCTGTTTGGTGACATCGCAATAAGCACTTGAGGAAGTACTCGTTTTGGTCAACAATTGTAACGCTACTTCAGGCGGAAGCGATACGCCTTTCATGGTTGAAAGGCGCGACTCGTAGCCAATATGTAGACAGATGCTGACAATGGCTAGCAATAATACTGAAGCCAGATTGACGCTAATGGCCAGCGAGTGAATTTCATAGGCGATCACAGCTATCCATGCCTTCCCTTTGGAAAAGCGCTACAAAAAAGTCTGCTCCAACGTATCGAAGCAGACCTTGACAAGGCAGGTGTTGTTCCTATTTCTAATTGCCCGCTCGGACCTTGCAGCAATTACCTGTGTAGCGTGATCGCAATAGGCCAGATTGATATCAGTCTCGACATGCCAACCGTGAAAGCACCAGCCACGAAAGCGCCAGTTGCAAGGCATCAGTCATAGAAACACTGGTCACAAAACTAGGTGATGGCAAAGGCCGTTTCCAGCGGCTCTTCCAATTTGACTACAAACTTGAGCGCTGTTTCCTCAGATGCCAAGGAGACTTCGAGTAAATAAGTTTTCTGGGGGTCGAGCTTGTCCCAGCTCAGCTCTAGCGAATCAGGCTGTGAGCACAGCGCTTGCTTTTGTGTACTACCGTCCCACAGTTTCACCTGCCCTGCTTCTGGTAGCGTCGCTGTAACTATGAGCTGGCTATCAGCATCCGCTGTGTACTTAGCCGATAGTCTCAGCATCCCGTGGGCAGTGATCCACTCTCTGCTGTCGACGGGCGCTTGCTCAGATAGCGATAGCGTTGTCGCACCTAACATTTCTTGAGCTGCCATCATCAACAGCGCAATTTGCTGCTCTGGGCTAGCAGCCTCATAGTCATCTGCTAGCTGGGTAATTTGGGCTAGCACGGCGGTTTGCGTCTCGCTATCAGAGCGGTAGGCGGGCACCAATACGATATTAGCAATGGGCTCTAGCATATTGCCCTGAGCTGGAAAGAAGGATTCAACCGCACGCACTAGCTGAATTCCCTGCTTGAGCGGTGATAGGACAATATCTTGGCAGCGCTCAAACAAAGCACTGAGCACAGGCGCAGGTAATAGCCCAGGCACCTTCATTGAGCTCAGGTGCTGATTCCAAAGGCGCGCGATCGCGTTGTCAGCTGTAGCTGCATAATCTGCGCTGACGGACTCTGCAATCTCGGCTGGGTATTCGCGCAGCTCTGATTCCCAAGGGAAAAGAGGGGGCGCTTTCTCGTACTCCGACATCAGACGTCGTTTGATTAGAAGATGAAAACGTTCTTGCACAGCGTGGATTTCTCCGAAGTTGAATTGAGGCTAAACGAGTGAACTTAGCTTTTCCCCTGCTGGTCGATAGGCTTACTAGACGTTGTATCAGCTCTGACTTTAAGCGAACAGGCTTGAAGATAAGTTAGCTGATGGATGTAGTGCAATTTCTGGATGGCAGATTTCTGGATGGCATAGAAAAGATCGGGTCAAAGACTCGTGGTGGCCATAGAAGCCTGTTCCTGATCACTATCTGAGTCAATATTCATATGCCAATATGCCAGTCCGGACAAAATTCAGGGATGAGTTTTTACACGTTCCGAATGTCCCAAGCTTTTTCTAATAGGTTAGACCACTGCTTTCTTAGCTGAGTGGCTGTGATGTTCAACTGTTTAGAAATTTCCTGGTCGCTCTGACGCTGCTGCTTCAGTGTCAGAATCTTAGCTTGAACTGGATTCATCTCGGTTTGAAAATGTGTCCACTGACAAGGGGTGAGGCCCAGATTCTTCCATAATTCTGCCCCTAGCCATTCATGAACTAGCTCCCAATCATGTGCGAAAGAAAATTTTAGTAAGTGATATTTGAATCGCTGCTGCAAGTAGTCTCGTTCTCGCGGCGTGATTTGCAAGATGTCCTCTATCTCATGGGTGGGCAGATCGTTCAAACGCAAGCTGAAATAGTCAGCGCAGTCCTGCTGGCCTTTTTCTATGAGGTAGTCCATTAGCTGCTCAACTACCTGGTTTCTGACTGTTTCTTCTCCCTCGTTGCTAGTCTCATCCGTCACCAGCTCCTCACGCAAGCGCTGTAAAGGGGCTGTGCGACCGTGCTCTGTCTCTGTCCCTTCTACAGTCTGCTGAATGTCTACTGCTGTTTCTGGCGGCTGCTGTTTTGAGAAGGTTTGCGTCCGCAGGATAATCAACTGCTGACTGCGACCTCTAGAAAAGTGAATTCGCCGCTTAGCATAGCGCTCTGTGAACGCCATATATTCTGCTAGCTCTAGTAAAGATCGCGGCTGGTAGGTAGCAGTGACTTCGTTCTCTCGTCTAAAAGCATTGATGCTTTCGGCGTAGAAGTTTTGCAGAAAGTCTTCTATCAGCGCAATGCGAGCCTGGTAGCTAGATTGAACCTGCGGTGGTGTCATGTAGCGATAGATGATCGCACTCAAGCTACTGTGCAGCTCTATCCGGCCTCCGGTCGAGCCTAGCTTGGCGTATTTTAGGCACTGTGTCAGCCTAATATCAGCTAAGTTGCTGGCCCAGCCTTCTATGTCACCGGAGTTCTGAATCCGCTGGCTTTCGGCGCAGACGCGGCGTGCTTCCTTTTCAATTCGCCTAGCAACTTCACTGCAGTGTCGAATCGAAGCGTTAGTTTGCTCGCTAAGCTTTTGAGAAAGTCGTTCAAAAAGCGTTTTCACTACTAGCTACACTGGTATCCCTGACGGTTGACCTTTCGGCGAGATCTCTATTGGGTTAGCGAGCTCAGATCGCTGGCTAATAATCAAGATCTGTAGATGAGTAAGCACCAGGTATGAGAATAGACAGATCGCTCCAACTTCTAAACATTCTTCTAGATAGGCTGACCGGATTTTTACATAAGTATTAAATTTGATTAGATACGATTGTCTGACGCCTTTTCTATGACTGCTTTTTTATGACTATTGACCAGCAGCTACAGAGCTTGATCGAGAACGCTCCACCAGAAGCAAATCTCAAGGAGGCAATTCAGGCTGTTTCGCCTGTTATTCGTAATGTTGCCCGCCAGCTTCAGCATCTGGAGTACTACATTTTGCAAACAGTAAATAGACAGTGGCTGCAGGCAACTATTGCCCACAAGGACAACCCGACTCAGCCGAAGCGAGTAATCTATGCCTATGCTTCGCTGAGCAGCGCCGCTGGAGATAAGCTGGCTGCTAGCAATCCCGATCTAATGGCAGTGCCTGTGCCCCTTGCACAGCTCCTGTTTCAGCTACCTTCTATCAGTCCGGTAGATAGCCTGATTTTTCTAGAGACTGAGGCGCGCGATCAGGCTGTGGAGGTACGCCGCGAGGATATGAGGAAGATGTTCCACCGTCGACTTTCACAACGAGTAAAGCCTCAAGCACCACCAGATATTGCTTAGGAGGCGCTTGAGGCTAGCTGTCAATTGGATCTTGAATAAAACTGTCTAGAAAACGTGAGCTGATAAAAGCTCGAAAATAAGTGCAACGAAAAATCCGACCATTGCTAGGCGTCCATTCCAAAGCTCGGCGTAAGGGGTAAACCCTAGACGAGGCTCTGGCTTGTAATATTGAGTGGCGCTGACGCCTAGGGTCTTACTGTTGAGCGCAGTAGAGGCGGTATTAGACTCTACGGGGACAAGCTTTGTTTCGTTTTCCATAACTGCTTGACGATACTTTTCTCTACTTTATCTAAAGATATTATAAGCGATGTAAGGAAAGTTAACTACATTGGTTTGGTGATGTTGGTTCTGGTAGCAGCGATTCTGCAGCATTGGTTCTACAGCGGACGGTAGGTGCGATAGTTGATATTCGGGAAAATATTGTCAATTTCTTCTACTTTTTCTAGCCAGCCTGCGTCTACTTTCTCGGCGCGAATATCTTCCCATAGCTTGTTGAATCGCATTAGATGAGCTCTGGTTCGACGCACCGCATAGGGCACCATCGTGCCTGTCCGCATGATAAAGGCCCAGTCAGATGATTGTGCTAGCAGTAGCTCACGGGCTGCTTGGTTTAACGCCCGCCACTGCAGCTCGTCTGCAGGTTCGCGTCTAGACAGGTCGATCATGCGCTCGGCTGCTTTGTGTAAATGCGGATATATCCAAGCATTGGTCTCGTTTAGCCAATACTCATGGAAGCCCTTGTAGCCCCAGCTAGACTGGGAGGGACGCGCGACTTGCTGAGTCGGATTACTTCTGAGATAGTCCGCTAGGTGGGTCATCTCGTAGGTGCCCTGGTCGTACCAGCTTTTGCGGAACACGTAGTCTAAGAACCAGGGACCTTCGTACCACCAGTGGCCGTATAGCTCTGCGTCGTAGGGTGAAACGACGATCGGCTTGCGCTGAATCATGCTGTGCAGACCCTCAATTTGACGCTCGCGGTTGTAGGAAAAGTTGCCCGCATGCTCAGCGGCTTTTTCCTTGGCCCAGTAAGGGTCGTACCAGGCTTTATCAGATCCGCCTACCTCTTTACCGGTAATTTTGTGGTATTTGATGCCTACATTCTTTCTTTGGCCGTTGGGCATGATGTAGGGCTTGATGTACTCATAGTCGGCATCCCACCCTAGATCGCGGTAGAACTCCCGATATTCTGCAGCGCCTGGATAGCCGACTTTGGAAGACCATACCTGCTGAGAGGATTCGTGATCGCGGCCAAAGGCGGCGACACCTGCTTCGGTATAGATAGGCGCATAGGCACCGTAGCGGGGCCGGGGGCGAGCGTACAAAATGCCGTGACCGTCTGTTAGAAAGTAGCGTAGGCCAGCGTCAGCTAGCATTCGTTCTAGCCCTTCGTAGTAGGCACATTCTGGCAGCCAAATGCCTGAAGGTCGCTGTCCAAAGATCTCTTCGTGGCTCTGGCAGGCGACTTCTATCTGAGCCCAGACCGCTTCGGGATACATCTTCATCAGCGGTAGATAGCCGTGAGTGGCCCCGCAGGTCATGATGTCGAGATTGCCGCTTTCTAGAAACTTGCGAAAGCCTTTGGTTAGATCGCCGTTGTAGCTCTCCCAAACTTCGCGAACATGGGCAAATTCTTTGGCGTAGTATTCGGCTAGATATTTAATGTGGCCGTTGTATTCGTTGCGTTCTATCTCTTTTTCTAGAAGCTCTTCTAGCTGGGTGAGATGAACGTCGTAGCGCTCTTGCAGGAGGGGGTCTCGCAGCATAGCGGCTAGCGGTGGCGTCATGCTCATCGTTAGCTTAAAGTCGATGCCGTCTCGCTTGAGTCCCTCAAACATGGTGAGTAAGGGGACGTAGGTTTCTGTGATGGCCTCGAATAGCCACTCTTCTTCTAGGACAAAGTCGCTCTCGGGATGACGAACGAAGGGAAGATGAGCGTGGAGGACAAGTGCAAGATAACCAATCGACATAAGTGGAAATGCCTACTACAACAGCGCGGCCTAATAGCGAAAGCGACTGATCTAGTAGAGAAATTCGACGCTTAGCACTTAAGTGATTGTACGGCAAAAAACGATCGAAAAATTAGGAAATCTTAAGAATTCTGGCGAGGGATAAAGGCCGATTAGAACCTGGGTTAAGAGCGATTATCTGCTCTGCTGGCAGGTGCCGTCCGGGCTGTACCAGACTAGAGATTCATCGGCTTCTCCTCTCCAGCGCATCCAGCCTTCGGTGACGGTCGAACCTGTTAGAGGTTTGCAAAGGGAAGTGGGGCGGGTGACCTTGACGCGCATCCAGTCGCCGACGATGCTAAGCGGCTCGATCAGGCTGTCTGGGGCAACAAAGCTGAGCATGTTGGGCGCTTCTTGAGGCTGCGATCGCAACGCTTGAGCTTCAGTTCGTTCTAGGAAATACAGCGCTGGCTGCGAACTTAGCAATAGCTCCCATCGCTCGATGACCAGCGGCATGTCGCCTATTTCTAGCTGTGAGGTATGGGCCCAGGCGCTGCCGCCAGTAGTGTACTGCACTTGAAACCAGCCGTCGTCTCGGATCTGGAGAATAGGAAAGGTGTACAGATTCTCGTAGGGCTTGACCATGGCAAAGCCAGCGTCGCGGCCAATGGCAAAAGCAGTCTCGCCCTGAACTAGATACCCTTGGTGAATCCAGCCCCAGTGCGCGCCGCCGGGTGAGGCATACAGCGGTAAGGAAACAGAGGTCAGCCAGTTGACGCTGTCATTGGTGAGCCCTTCTACATAGCGCGGGCGCAGGTGGCCGATACTAGGAATGGCCTCTTCGGTGTCGCCATAGAGATCAAGAATGCCAGAGAGCTCTGGATAGAAG
>NZ_JADEXO010000016.1 GCF_015207105.1 cf. Phormidesmis sp. LEGE 11477 | reverse complement strand
CTAGTAATGCTGCCAGTAGAGCAAGTACCGCCGTGGGTTTCGATTCCCGCTGCCCTGATCATGCTGAGCGTCTTCGGTGTTATCTTGCGGCAGTTTATCCAGGGCTGGCGGCAAAATCTACGGACGTCCGCCTCTCAATCAAAAGCTGCCTACCTGGCCGTTTCTGGTTCACGCTCTACTTCTGGTTCACGCTCTACTTCTAACTTACGCTCTGATCTGTGGGTAGATATTCCCTTAGCGAGCTATACGCTGGTTGTCTTTGCAATCATGATGGCGATCACCTACGGGCTAGGAAAAGATCTGACGCGGGCACCGCGCTACTTTTTTATGCTCTATCCCACTGTGAGTGTGGTGTTGGCAATGGGGTTAGTACGGCGGCGTCGTTGGGTGCTGAGTATGGCGATCGCGGCTGGGATTCTCAGCCAAATTCTCATCAGCTACGACACTACCTTATTAAAGCCTTTTCTCCCTGGACAGATTGGACGACGCATCGCGGCTGAAACCTCCCCTACGACGGTGCTGATCACATCGGGTCAAAACCGCTACCAGGCACTTTCCCTCAGCTATATCCTGGCTATTCCTCAGACGACTTCTCAGTCCTCAACTACTCAAATTGCATTGACTGAACCAGCCAGTGCTAGCCTCTGGCAACCTGCTATTGATGGTGACCTTCCAGAGAGCTCGGTTCTTTGGCTCATAGAACCCAAACGTGAAATTCCTTTTCCGTCAGAAGTCGTATTGGCAACTCAGAGCTGTTCAGCCGTAGGCGAGAAGATTAGCACAGAAGGAACTCGCCAGCAGAGATACCGATGCGGCTCAACAGAACCTAGTAGTGAGTAAAGAGCCATGTTGTTCTAGGCGACATACCAAAAACTGTGGAGCTATCAAAAAGATATTGTCCTAGCGCTGAAGAAATCTCTCAGAAGCTGAGTAGGGAACTCTATCTCTACCCCTACTCAAAACATAGCCAGCCGCCGAACTGTACCTCGGCCAAGTGACAAACGCTATATTCAGCGGCTGGCTGAGCACTTATTGCTTCTGTCGAGTTCCTTAGGACAGTCTTATCAGTCTAAAAGCGTCGTAGGACAACAGGCCACTCGACTATTGGCGGTGAGAAGATCATGTCGTCGCACGGCGCTAGGGAACGCTCATCAAGATAGGGAACGCCTACCAAGGCAAGTAAGAATGGCTCTTATTTTGCTATAGCTCTGTTTGCTCAGGGTTATAGCCTTTGGTGAGGGTGAAAGCTAAGCGCGGGTTGCTATAGCAAGGGTGATTACCCACCGGTCTATCCATGAGATACTTTCCATGAGATACTTTCGAGCTCAGTTCAAGAGGTTATCGAACAGCAATGTTTTGATGACTGTACTCACGCTTGCTGTGGTTATCAGCCTGGTACTGGTGGCTATTGGTAGCTCTAACACTTCAAAGATATCGGCGGGTTTTCAGTACGGTATCACGACTGATTTTCAGCTTCAAAGACTCAATAGCAAAATCAGTCATTACGATGAGATTCTGACGATGTCTGCACGTATGGCTGCGGCCACAGGCGATCTCTCTTGGAAAGACCGCTACGACACTTACGAGCCTCTACTGACAGAAGCGATCGATTACGCTATTGAACTTGCACCTAATACCTACGCCGTTCATGCTGCTAAGATCAACGACGCTAACTTAAAACTCGTTGAGATGGAGAACGAGGCGTTCGACTTCGTTGGTCAAGGAAACACCGAGCGGGCTATGGGTGTTCTGTTTAGTGATTACTACCAATCACAGAAGGAAGTATACGGGAACGGAATACAGCAGTGGTCTGAAGGATTGAGCGCAAAAGTTTCAGCCAACCTAGATAGATACGGAAAAGGTCTAGCTAGATCTAGCCTTTTTAGTATGGTGAGCTTCTGGATATTGTTAATAGCCTGGATTGCGCTACTACTACTAGTTAATCAGTACATCCGTCGCCGTAAAGCGGCTGAGACAGGACTGCGCCAGGCCAAACATCAAATCGAAGTCAGCCATCGAGCGCTGCAACTATCTAAATCTGACTTACAACAGAAAGCAACCACACTAGAGCGCACCCTAAAAGAGCTAAAAGAGGCTCAAATGCACATGGTGCAAAGCGAGAAGATGTCCAGCCTAGGTCAGCTTGTGGCTGGTGTCGCGCATGAAATTAATAACCCGGTTAATTTCCTGAGCGCCAACTTGGTACCTATCCACGAGTACGCTGATAGCTTACTTACTCTAGTATCCGCGTATCAAACACGTTACCCCGAACCAGGCCCTGATATAGAAGCTGCCATTAAAGAGGCTGATATTGATTTTATCAAGGCAGATCTACCGAAGATCGTGCGCTCTATGTGGGTGGGCTCCGAACGTATTCAGCAAATCGTCCTTTCGCTACGAAACTTTTCTCGATCTGATGAAGAAGGGCTCAAGTTAGCCGATATCCACGAAGGGCTAGAAAATACTCTGCTGATTTTGCAGCATCGACTAGTAGAGACAACCAGCCAGCCAGCGATTACTGTAGAGCGAAACTATGGAGATTTGCCTTCTGTAGAGTGCTACCCAGGCTTGCTGAATCAGGTGTTTATGAACCTTTTGGCTAACGCTGTTGATGCTATTGAAGAAGCTGCCCAAGCGCGCAAAAACGATTATCAAGGACGCATTTCTCTGCATACCTCCAGCCTGATCCGAGAAGGCTGTGACTGGGTGGAGATTTCAATTGCTGACAATGGGTTCGGTATACCGGATGAAATCCGCTCTCGTATTTTCGATATGTTTTACACCACCAAACCTGTTGGGAAGGGCACAGGTATGGGCCTTTCTATTAGCTATAGCATCATCATCAAAAAACACGGTGGTGACTTATCTTGTCGATCGATCTCGGGCGAGGGTAGCGAATTTGTTGTGGCAATTCCAGCTGCTGCCACCGCACCTTTGAAGCCACCGTCGCCCGAGAGCTAAAACTATATAAGGCGTACATTTTCTCAAAGGTTGAAACTAGCTCAAGCCTAGGAATCGCTACTCTTTGAGTAAGTTTACTAATGGTTTCGCAGATGATTATGCCAGCTCACAGAGCTTCACAGATTGCGTCATAGTCTCTAGGAGCAAATCGCTATACTCAAATTTAAGGCAACCCTCTCAACCTTAATCAAGGATCGGCATATGACGTTTCAGGCAGTGACCTCTCGATTGATCAACTCTTTTGCTGGGCTCAAGCGCAGAGGTTTGGCACTCGCTGGTGCCTCGACAGTAGTAACGATATCCCTCTTGTCTAGTCCTGCTTTTGCTGGCGATCCATTTCGTCCTGGCAACGAATACAACATTGGCCCCAATACAGAGGCTGCATTCGAAGCTTTCTTTAAAGATGGCGACTATGTTAGCGCCCAAGCAGCTATAGATGTAGCGCTAGCCTCTGAAAACGATGAGCCTCTAGTCCACAGCTTGGCAGCTTCTCTAGCCTATCTGGAGGGAGATTTCGACAGCATGGCCTCGCACGCAGATCTGACCAAATCGACCGCCGCCGCTCAGCTAGAGAGCAGCCCACTAAGAGGACATCTCTACTCGGCTGTGGGCATCTTTTTAGACGGTGCCCATTTAATGTCAACTCAGGGTGTTGCCCGCAGTACGCCGACAGCGCTAGGTATGCTGCAGCAGGTATTTGGCCATTTGGATGAAGCTGAAAAAATTGATAAGACCGATCCAGAACTAAACCTAGTTCAAGGATTTATGGATCTGATGCTGGCGGTCAATCTACCCTTTTCTAATCCTGAAGAGAGTATTGAGCGACTAGAGCAGTACAGCAGCCCTGACTATCTAACCTATCGAGGGATCGCGCTGGGCTACCGCGATCTAGATCAGATATCGGATGCCATGGTGGCAGTAGATCAGGCTTTGCTAGCGGCTCCAGAAAATCCAGAGCTGTTCTATCTCAAGGCGCAGCTACAGCGACGCCAAGGACAGACAGATGCTAGCGTCGACTCGTTTGATAAAGCGCTGGCCTATGCTGAGCAGCTCCCCCCAAGTATCGCTCGTATGATCTTTAAGGAACGGTGCAGAACTTCAGGCGGTGCTGCCGAGGCTTGTGGTACGCAGGCAGCCAACTTTGTCGCGAACCTATAAAAAGAGTCCAAAAGGCTCTGTGTACTAATTAGTTACTTGATTGCTGACTTGAGCGCCATGACTGCGCGGGTCAGCGGCGCTATCAGATGAATTAAGCGGATTTGTGGCCGTGTCTATTTCGGAGATGCGGCCACTGATCTGGGCATAGGGCAGCGTTTGACCTGCGATTAGAGCATCGAGATTCTCAGCTAGGATGGCGCGGGGTAGCTCGCCAATAGCTGCGCCTTGCTCATTGCTGCTGGCGGAAAGGAACTCGAAGTGCGGAATGCCATCTACGCGGTAGTTGAGCATTTCAGGCAGCCATTTGGTGTTATCGACGTTCAGCATGACAAAATTGACGCGATCGCGATAGCTCTCCTTGAGCGCTTGAATGTCTGGGGCCATCGCCTGACAGCTCGTACACCAGTTGGCATAGAACTCAATCAGGGTGGGCTTTTTATTCGCCATGGCCGACTCTAATGAAATCGATTGCTCGGCCATTTCAGATAGAGAAGCGGCGGGCGATCGCGTCTGCACGCCCAAGACAAGGGCAATGCTAAGGAGAGCCGCGATCGCGACAACCACAAAATTTCTGATCCGTTTGCCCATTTCTGAAGAGTCGACCGACATGTATTCGTTTGTAAACAACAGCTTTATTTATCTTATCTCTTTGTCTACTAGTAGGGTGTGAGCTGCGAGATGGCCTAGAAGATAAACTGGGAAGACATTAGTCTTGAATAAGGTACTTCTAGAGTCTGTCTTAAACAGGTACCGCCACGAGCTGAGCATGAAAAAACGACTAACGCTCACTTTTCCAAAACGCACCATCCACATGCCTATCACCTATCGGTTGGCAAAAGATTTTAACGTGGCTGCCAATATCTTTCGCGCTCATGTGGCACCCGATCAAGTGGGAAAGCTGCTGGTAGAGCTATCAGGCGATATCGATCAGCTAGACGAGGCGATCGAATGGCTACGGGCAAACCATATTGAAGTGTCGATGGTCAATCGTGAGATAGTGATCGATCAAGATAGCTGCGTACACTGCGGACTGTGTACAGGAGTGTGTCCAACAGAGTCTTTGCGATTGGACGTGGAAACTCACAAATTGGTGTTTTTGCGATCGCGCTGCATCATGTGCGAACAGTGCTTGCCTAGCTGTCCGGTTCAGGCCATTTCGACCAACCTATAAACTTTTGCCCTTTCAAGCAGAACTACAGAAGAACTATCAAGCCCATGCGCGCCGTCCCTTGGCTGTCTATCTGCTTAGTGTTGCTAGCCAATATTGCCTTTGGCTCATTTCTACACGAGCACCAGATCTCAGAGTTTATTTGGATGGGAGCGATAGTCTATATTGTTTTGCAATGTGGCGCATTGAGCGTTGGATGGCAGCCTGTCCATCAGTTCATACTGCTAGGATTCAAATCAGGCATTGGCTACTCTGTCACAGCGTTAGTGGGTGCTTCTTTGGTCGTCGTCATCTTGGTCTGGGCACAAATATCTAGCTACTTTCTGGTGATGCTCGCTGCTGCTCTGCTGCTTCGCATTGATCTTTACACCCGCAAAATTGGTGTCAAACGCTCCTTTGGGATTATGTTGATTGTCTCTCTATTGGGCCTAGGAATCAGCTGGCTGCTTCTAGAAAAGACCGGATATCTCTTCTATAGCTAGTGAGTTAGCGTCGAATGTGCGCTCGAAGAGGTTGCTTCTAAGAGGAATGTCTAGAGCAAAGTGGCAAATGCTATACAGCGCTCCTCAAATGTAGGGCGGCGCTAATCGAGATGTTTGAAGCCCAGTAATCAAAGCTATAGGCTCTGTGGCACTCGACAAATCGGCACAGGTTTACTTTGTTTCCATAAAGCTGGAGGTCATTGTAACTACAGCACAAGCGTTTAACTGTTGCCCCTATCCCTTGTCAGGCCGTGACGAGGGATATTTTTTTGCCTAATTTCGGCAAAAGGTTGCAGGCGAAGCACTTCATCATAGCTTCATGAACACTTGCTTGCGATCCACTCCATCACAGTTGGATTGACCACTTCAGGCGCTTCGTCTTGAGGACAATGGCCCACTCCCTCTAGCTCGATAAACGCTTCTACAGCTGGATAGTCAGCAAAGGAACGAGCCAGCTCAACTGGCTCCCACGGGTCTACCTGGCCCCACAGGATCAGAGTCGGACAGGTGAGCTGAGGCAGCAAGTCCTCAGGGATAGGCCCCTGTGAGTAGCGAATGAACGCTAGAAACACATCGACCGCACCAGGATCGAAAGCCGGCTCTAGCAGCAGTGAAACCAGTTCGTCTGTCACCTCTTCCTTACGCCCATAGGCTTGTCGAAGAATATTCTTGACCGATTTAGGTTTGGCTAGCTGCTTAAAAAACAGTTGAATCAGCGGTCGATAGCCCAGCACCTTTTGGATATAGGGCGTCGAAATATTGCGATACCACGGTAGGGTTTGACGCTTGCGATCGTGCAGCAGGCGCAAAGAGCAGTCGAGTAGGACTACGCCTCTTACCCACTCTGGGGCTGATACCGCCGTTTGCATGGCCACAACGCAGCCGATAGAGTTAGCGATGAGAAAAGCTGGTCGTCCAATCACCTGCTGACAAAAGTCTAAGACCTGCTGTCCCCAGGTTTCAAATGTGTAGTCCAGCGGTTCGCCAGGTGTCGGTTTAGCCGATTTGCCATAGCCTAGTAGATCAATTGCATAGACGCTATAGCTAGCTGCAAAGTCTGGAATATTCTTACGCCAGTGGATGCTAGAAGCGCCGAATCCGTGGATCATCACCACTGCTGGTGGCTCATTTCCATCTGATTTTGTCAGATTCGGTTTGGTATCTGCCTGATTTGGTTCTGCATGCTGGTAGCTGATAGTGAACCCTTGCCACTGCCAGCTCGAAAGTATAGGCACACTCGACTCTGAAGAAAGGTTCAAAGAAGAGCTTGGCATTGGGTTCGACGCCGGGTTCGACGCCGGACTTGAAGCAGGGTCTGGAGAAAAGCTGGGGGAAGTAGACATCTAGCGTAAAGACTCAACAGCGTTGGCGGGTCCAAGCACGGACAGCACTTCCTCTACAAAGCAGCGCTGAGCCGCCCCTTGGACATCTTCGATCGTAACGGCTGCGATCGCCCGCTGAAAGTCCTCGTCAAATTCTATGCCTAGTCCCAGCACCTCGTACCAGCCTAGGGTCTGAGCAATCTGACCATTTGTTTGCTTGCCGAGGGCGTACTGACCCAGTATTTTATTCTTCGCCACCTGTAGCTCTTCAGTCGTCAGGGGGGTCTCAATTAGACGTGCTAGTTCGCTGCGTAATCCGGATAGGGCTACTGGAACGTTTTCGGGCGCAGTGCCTATATAAGCGATAAACTGCGAAGCTCCTAACCGAGTCGGGTAGAATGCCGAGACATCGTAGGCCAACCCCTGCTTCTCTCGCAGTTCGACAAACAGGCGACTGGAGAGACCGTTGCCTAGGTAGGTACTAATGATCTTGAGCGCGGCATAGTCTGGGCTGTTCACCGAGCCGGCCAAATGGCCCAGAACCACAAAAGCTTGATTTGTGGTTTGGACAGTGACAATTTTCTGAGCGGCTACTGACATGGATGGAAACTGTAGCTGTGGTAGCGAGTTACCGGGCGATGACCAGTCACCAAGGTACTGCTCTATCAGTTTGATAGTCAGTGCTGGCGAGAGGCGACCAGCGACAGCGATCACCATATTGTCTGGGCGAAAGTACTGCTGGTGTGCGGCGATCAGATCGGTTCTGGTAAATGACTCAAGGCAGCTTTCGGTTTGAGTATTGGTGAGACCGTAGGGATGCCCTGCATAAAGCGCTTCTCTCAGCTGGTTATAGGCTACGCTGAAGGGCTGTTCTTTCATCGATTTGAGACTTTGCAAAATTAGGCGGCGCTCTAGCTCTATCTCTGAGTCTGGAAAGCTAGGCGATCTAATGACTTCAGCCGCGAGGGCAAGCACAGTTTCAAAGTCAGATGAGACTGTCTTGATGCTGAGGGCGCTGTAGTCAGACGAGACATCTGCGCCAAAGCCTGCACCAATAGATTCAACAATTTCGGCAATATCTAGCGCGCTTTTGCCGTCAGTACCTTTGGTCAGTACAGCGGTAAGTAGATCAAAGATGCCAGAGTTTGTAGGCGTTTCGTAGGCGTGGCCAGCGCGGATAAAGAAGCGAGCGGCGACGATATCAGCCACTGGATTTTCGATCGCGATAACGGTAAGACCGTTGGCCAGTTTTGTTCGAGCAGTCGCAGGCTGTTTGATTAAGGTGGAGGTCACGGAGAGCAGGTAGGAGTAAGGGCTGTTGACTAGATAGTTGAATCGCTAGGGACTATGAGATTTGTAGGGCGTAGATGACCAACCTGTTTATGAGACCTGTTTATCTATCGAAGGTGAAAGGCAAAGGGAAAAGGCAAAGTTAGAAGGGACAGAGATATCTTCAGCAGAATAGCACTCTCAGTCATGAGCGCGGTCATGAGCGCGATTAGTCGGGGAAGTACCAAGGCGTAAAACAAACTGAAACTTGTCTAAAAACTTTGCTCAAAACCACTTCAAAAGACGCTTTTTAAAAGCAAAAATCCTTACCCGAAGGAAAGGATCTTAATTAGTTCGACCGCAGCGCCGTCTTACCTCAGTTTTTGACCTGGGGTGACCAGGTGGGAATCTCGGCTATAGGCTTATAGTTTCCAAGTACAGGGCTAGTTGGGACAAGCCCAATCAGGCCAAGCTCGGTATACTGCCGCCAGAGCATCTCGATACCCTACAAATGAAAAACATAGATCAGAAAACATTGTTGGCAGTCACCAACGCCGTAGCCGAACATGCGACTATGATAGCGAACTGCTTCCTATGATCGACAAGGGTAAATCCATACAGAAGCATGACGGTTATTCGCCCTATCAATTAGATTTTCAAAAGTCGTAGAAACTTATATCGAGGCTAGTACCACAGATCTTCGACTGCTTTGATCGCTTTAGCTATTGCCTCGTCGTCGTTTGGAGTGTCTGTCAAGATGGTTACATGCCCCATCTTTCGCCCCGGACGCGATCGCTTTTTCCCATACCAATAGACATGAGCGTCAGGAATCTTTGATAGCGCCTCGCGTTTGCTTTGATAATCGCTGGTGGTAGAGTCAGTGCCCAAAAGATTGACCATAACTGCGCCAGCTCTTGTTAAATCGGTAGATCCTAATGGGCGGTTAGACACGGCTCTAAGCTGTTGCTCAAATTGAGACGTAACGCAGGCATCTAGCGTGTAATGCCCAGAGTTATGAGTGCGTGGGGCGATTTCGTTAATGGTGACTTTGCCCTGAGCTGTTAAGAATAGCTCTATACCGAGGACGCCAACGAACTTTAGGTGGGTGATTAAGGTAGTTGCGATCGCCCTTACTTTTTCAGCAATGGCCGAGTCAACCCGAGCAGGCGCAATCACCCGGCGACAGACCTGGTCGATCTGCTCGGTTTCTACCACCGGATACACCGCCACCTCACCTGCAGCCGTCCTTGCTACCATGATCGCTAGCTCTTTTTCAAACTCGACAAAGGCTTCTAGCAACACGGGTTGATAGCCTAGCTGTTTCCAGGTAGCTTCTACGTCTGCTAGCGTTTTGAGAATGAAAGTACCCTGACCGTCGTAACCGTGTCGGCGAGTTTTGAGCGCTAATGGCAGACCAATCGAAGCGACTTTTTCGGCAAGGCTAGGTAGATCGGCTTGGCTTTGCAGGGTGGTGAATGGAGGAGAAGGAAGCTGGAGGCGATCGCAATACAGTCGCTGATCATACTTATCTAGCAACGGCGAAAGCGCGTCGAGTGACGGCGCAAACATAGCTTTACGCTTGTCTGTTTGGCGCTCAATCTGCTCAGCTAGCTGGCGTAGCGCTGATAAATCAATAAATTCATTTTCAAACGTAATCACATCGCAATGCTCAGCGAGCTGAGCGGTCACAGTCGCATCGTCAACCTCGCCAATTAGAGTAGTGTGTGCGATCACGACTGCTGGATCTTCATAGCTCGGTGTTTGAACATGCAGCTCAATATTCAGCGCTTCAGCACCATCTGCCATCATCCAGGCGAGCTGTCCGCCTCCGATCACACCGACCCGATTTACCTCCTGATATTCATCCATTTTTTGATCGCTCCCTACGACTTAGCCTTGAATACTTTGAACCGTGTACAGTTGCAGACACCGGATTATTTGTATTGCTATCATTAACAAGCATCATTACGAACAGGCATTGCAATGGAAATAGTCACATTCAATGAAGCTAAGCGTGAACTCGGCACCGTCTTGAATCGGGTTGTTGACGATGCAGATTATACCGTTGTTACTAGGCACGATGCCGAAGACGTCGTAATTATGTCACGCCAATACTTCGACAGCCTGATGGAAACTCTCTATCTACTGAAGTCTCCCGCCAACGCTGCAAACTTGAGGGAATCTATCGCTCAGTATCGTGCGGGACTGGTTACACCGAAGAAGCTGATAGAGGAATGATCGTATCGTCTTGTGTACGCTGTGAGCGACCAACACATCACTATTATTGCTTGTCGTTATCACTACGAGAGTCTATAGGTCGAAGCTAAATCCTTTTCTCTTCAGTGACTGATATTTATTCATATCAAATCTATATAGCTTTGCCGCACGGTGCGCTACACCTGTTTCTTTTTGTTGCGTGTCGATCAACAGATCCATTTTTAATAGCTTGGCGCGAAAGTTTCTCTTGTCTAAGTCTCTCTCTAAAATCTGTTCGTATAGCTGTTGTAGTTGGGATAGTGTGAACATTTTGGGCAATAGCTCAAAGCCAATCGGTTCATAGCGAATTTTGGCTCGAAGGCGGGCGATCGCACACTCCAAAATCTGACGATGATCAAATCCCATCGGCGGCACCACCGATAGCTCAAACCACCGGGCATCAGAAGCATCTGTCGCCGCTTGCAAAGTATGCTCCGACAAGTTAACGAGCGCATAATAGGCGACAGAGACCACCCTTTCGCGCGGATCTCGATCGGGCTGGCCAAAGGTATAAAGCTGTTCTAAATAGGCATTATCCACTCCTGTTTCTTCTTTTAGCTCCCTAGCCGCTGCGGCATCTACAGATTCTGAAATCTGTACAAACCCTCCTGGCAAAGCCCAATCCCCCTTGAAGGGGTCGAGTTTGCGGCGAATGAGCAGTACCTTCAAGGCGGCATTCTGCTGTAGGCCGAAAACAACGCAGTCTACGGTCAACGCAGGCCGAGGATATTCGTAGGTATAGCTCATGACTGTTTGCTGAAGAGATGAATTGCTGAAATGAAGATAGAAATGACTTGACGCTATGCCTGTCACTTCGCTATAACGGATGCATTAGTGTGATTTTAACACTAAGTCGGTTTGAGAGGTTTATTTATGTTGGGTGCGATCGCAGGCGACATCATCGGTTCAGTCTACGAGTTTAATCAAACTAAGCGTAAGGATTTTGATTTGTTCACTGCCCAGTCTAGTTTTACAGACGACAGCATCTTATCTATTGCTGTGGCCGATGTAGTTTTGCACAATGACAGCGATGGTGGTAACTATGCTGCTGCGATCAAGCGCTACGCTCAAAGATATCCGCATCCTATGGGTGGCTATGGGGCTCGGTTTAGTCAGTGGGCACAATCAGCCAGCTTACAGCCATACAACAGTTGGGGTAATGGTTCGGCGATGCGCGTTAGCCCCATAGGATTTGCCTGCGATACTATGCACAAGGTTCTAGATGCGGCGAAACAGTCCGCCGCCGTGACCCACAATCATCCTGAAGGCATCAAGGGCGCTCAGGCCACCGCTGCTGCTATCTTTTTGGCACGTAATCAGCATGACAAACAGACCATCAAAGCGTTTATAGAACAAACTTTTGAATACAATCTCAGTCGCACTTTGTCAGATATTCGCCCTACTTATGCCTTCTGTGAATCTTGTCACGGAAGCGTGCCCGAATCAATGATTGCTTTTTTAGAGTCAGCGGATTTTGAAGATGCTATTCGCAATGCGATTTCTTTGGGCGGTGATACCGATACGATGGGAGCGATTACAGGAAGTATTGCCGAAGCTTTTTACGGCGGTGTGCCAGACGCGATCGCTCAAGAATGTCTGCGTCGGCTAGATGTACCGCTGCGCCAGATGACTCTGAAGTTTTGCGATCGCTATACCAAGAACTATTCCTCTCTACTCCCTCTTTCCCCAGCATGACGACTCCTATTCCTGCCTTCTTCACTTCAGAAACCGTTGGCCAAGTTTGGCGTGTCCCCTATCAGCAGCGGGCCGCAGATGCGATCGCCTATCGTCAAACCCACAAAACGATCGCATCGCATACCGACACCGCTCGCGTTTGTCTGCTAGCTATTGATGTCCAAAACACATTCTGTCAACCAGAGTTTGAGCTATTTGTGGGCGGTCGCTCTGGGGTGGGCGCGGTAGAAGATACCAGGCGACTGTGTGAATTCATCTATCGTAATCTAGGTGAGATTACAGAGATTATTCCAACCATGGATACTCATAATGCCGTTCAGATTTTTCACTCTGTTTTTTGGGTGAACGATGCAGGCGAACACCCAGCGCCGATGACGATGATTTCGTTTGATGAAGTAGAACAGAAAAAATGGCAAGTAAACCCAGTCATAGCCAAAGACCTCTCCTATTACCAGTCTAGTCGGCAGCCTGGCGATACCAGACCAAACGCGGCTGCTTTTGCCTATCACTATGTTCAAGAATTGAGTGATCGCGGTAAATATCCCCTCACCATCTGGCCCTACCATTCCATGTTGGGCGGCATTGGTCATGCCCTAGTACCCGCTTTCGAGGAAGCCTGCTTCTTTCATAGTATGGTGCGCTCTCACCCTACTCGCTTTGAGATCAAAGGCGATAATCCCTTGACTGAAAACTATTCTGTTCTAAGCCCCGAAGTGTTAGCGGATGGCCAAGGGCAGGCGATCGCCCAGAAGAACAATCGACTGATTCAACATTTGCTTGAATTCGATGCCGTTATCATCGCTGGACAGGCCAAGAGCCACTGTGTCGCCTGGACGGTTAGTGATTTGCTCAGCGAGATCAAAAGCCGCGACCTAGATCTAGCGAAAAAAATATACTTACTAGAAGACTGTACGTCGCCTGTAGTCGTTCCTGATGTGGTTGACTTCACTCAGTCAGCTAATGAGACCTATCAGCATTTTGAACAAGCGGGTATGAATATTGTTAGATCCGTAGAATCTCTGAGAGAATGGCCGCATTTTCTTAAGGAAAGCTAAATTCTCTGTTCTGTTCGCAGAAAAGCTGGAATATTTTCTGATAGCTGTGAACATGCCACACGATCTTTTCTGAGAACTGGGTATGTTCGTAGTCAAGAGCATCTGCCAACTATACTGTGTAACTACTATGAACTGTCCAATATGTCGTACAGATTCGCTTGAGGAAATTAGTCTAGACGTTGGTTTGCTAGCACGCAAGTGTAATCAGTGTTCTGGACACTGGCTCTCTTCTGAGCACTATTGGACGTGGCTAGATTCGCAGAAGTCTGATGCTTCTGGTGAAAGTCACAACTCAGGAAGTCATCATGCAGAAATTCATCATGCAGAAAGCTACAGCGCTAAGCCTACACTTGTCACATTAAACAGTGGGCTGTTGCCTGTTGCTGATAATGAGACGGCAAATTTCTGTGCTGACTGTGCTCGCCTGATGCGAAAAGCCAGAGTTGGTAAGGGTCTAAGCTTCTATATTGATCGCTGTAGCTACTGCCACGGCGTATGGCTAGACCAAAACGAGTGGGAAAATCTGAAAACGATGAATATGCATCATCGGATTCCATATGTCTTTTCAGATTCCTGGCAGTACAGCATTCGTCACGAGCAGCTTAGCCAGCATAAAGTTTCTCCTAACCTGCAAAATAGAACACCGGCCACAGTACAAACCAGGAAGCAAAAAGCATCTGCATAGCGATCGCTATCGGTTCAGTCTGTCTATCAAGTTGGCATCGCCTCTGAGGTCGGCGGTTCGCTTGGTTTGCTGCCAAATATCTGGGGTGCCGCGATAGATTTCTAAAGCCGCGATCGCATCTGTTGCATCTTGAGAATTGCCGCGCTCTAGCAAGGTTAGCAAAAACGCGATCGCCTCTTCTGTTCTAATTGTCGCGATCGCCAGTAAAAAGATACTACGCAGCTCAGCGGTACGAGTTCGTTGCCACTGACGTTTGATCGCGGCAAAAGCTTCGGGGATACGGGCTTCTCCTAATGCGATCGCTGCTAGCTCTTGTTCTGCTTCACTACCAGACTCCAATCTCTCTAAAACCATAGAAGACTGATCGCTCGAAAGCTGAAGCAGCGCCACAAAGCATTCAGACATTACCTGCGGCTCATGATCACCAACGTGAACCTTTAGCCGCAGCAATGGAATACCTGCTGGGTTTTGACTGTAGCCAATCGCACGAGCAGCTCCGGCTCTAGCATCATGTTCGTCATCGGCCAGTAAGTCCGCTAATTCATTAAGCACATAGGGATAGTTAGCTTGGACTAAACCCAATGCACACAGGCTGCGTAGCGGTGGGGCTGTATCGATAGTGCCACCATAGACGGGTTCTAGCTGAACATGGCGAATGCCGGATAAAAAGAGATCGGTATCGGGCCGTTCTAGCTGGTAAAGGGTGTTTGCGATCGCCCACTTTGCCCTACAGCCGGGGTCCGTCTTTGCACCTTTATCAAGCAGCTTTTGGAAGGCCGCGATCAGATCGGGGATGAGCTGGGTAAGACGGTGGCGGATGATGAGTTTGGTTGTCGGGGGGAATGCGATCGCCTGCTTTCCTTTCAGAATCCGCTGTAATGCAACAACATCACCTTCAGCCAACGTCTCTAATCTTTGAATTGTTCTAATCTGTTCTAAAGCAAGTTCTAACTTTTTTAACTTTGCCACCTACCTACCTCAAACCAGCACATATATTTTAGGAAGTAAGTTTGGCGATCGCTCATACCTTTGACACACTCGGATTACATCGAGTTGAAGCCAACCTAACCCAAGGAATGATATCAATGATATCGTTTTGATATCATTTTTCCATAGTCCATCTGTCTAAGAAATACTGCTATGGCTAATTTGATTGTCCGAAACATCGACGACGCTATTGTCAAAGCACTGAAGCAACGAGCTAGTCGCCACGGTGTTAGTGCAGAAGCCGAGCACCGCAAGATCCTAGAACAAGTCTTACTTCAACCTGCTAAAAAATCCTTTGCTGAAGTGCTCAGCTCGATTCCTAACGTAGGTAACGATTCAGACTTTGAACGAGTGCAAGATGACACAGTGCATGATGTACTTGCTTGACACCAATGTCGTCAGCGAATTACGCAAACGACGCAAAGCTAACTTTGGTGTTCAGCAGTTTTTTCACAACGCTATCGAACAAGATGCCCGACTCTACATCAGTGTGATTACCCTCGGTGAACTGTGCCGAGGCGTTGAACTCAAGTAGTGAAAACTAGCAGTTGTTTTCTATAACAGACTTTGTAGCTGTTCGGCTGTACATTGTCGAACGTTCTCGATCACGATGAGTGCGCCTGCGGTTTTCAACTTCTCTGCATAATTCGCTTTATATATCTCACTCTTTTGGGCATGAGGTGGCAAAATTCCAATGGCTAACCATTCTCTCTCTGGAAACTGTTGTTTTGCAGCTACGATAGTTTTCATATCTGCTGCGGTATCACCCGCGTAGATAACTGGTAAGTTCTCGCCTAGAGACTGTCTGGTCTCTACAGCTCGCACAGCCATCATCAGCCCAGTGGGATCTGGCTTGCTAGGGGCATCTTCCATCGCCACCAAGATAGGATCTTTCAGGCCAATTCGTCTTTGCAGCACAAAGTTTGCAGACCCTTGAGTGGCCCCACTGAAGAAAGCGTAGGGAACGCCAGATTGGGAGAGGGTGGCTAGATAGTTTTTGTCTACCAGCAGCGGCTCGCTAGAGATATATCCAGTCCACTGATCGGCATCTTCGGTATCGGGGCCGCGATAGCGTTTTTGAAAATAGTCAGTGATCTCTTCATAGCTAGCTGTCGGTTTTGGCTGCTGCTGCTGCGCGTAGTAGCGAGAGATCATCTCTTCTGACGCTTTCCAGTCGTTGTTCCAAATGCCTTCACTTTTGAGCTGGTCGATATCTTCTATGGTGGGGCGATAGTGACCGTTGGTGTAGTGTTCTACGGTATCTGCGATCGCCCGCCGATAAGATCCGCCGACATCTCTAATCACACCATCAATATCAAAAACAGCTATAGCAGTTGGCTTCATAGGATTCACCTAATGACGAAAAGCGTATGGGGGCAAAGCTTGTTAGCGATCCTGACCAGCTTACTATTTGCGGGTAGCTTTGTTGCTGGCAAGTATACAACTGATGAAATGGGTCCGCTGCTGATTACGCTGCTGCGCTATATCGTTGCCAGTGCATTTTTGGGCCTGTTGGTATGGCAAAGAAAAGATATTGGCCTACGGATCGGCGCGGCGTCTATTGCAGATAAGATCTGTTTGTTTTTGTTAGGGAGTACTGGCGTTGTCGGCTATCACTTCTTTTTCTTTTCTAGCTTGCGTTACACAGCGGTTGCAAACTCAGCCATTATCAACGCATTTAACCCGGTTGTGACTGGCTTTCTAGCAGCGGTAATTCTGCAAGAGACGCTGGCAATCAAAAACTATATAGGGGGTGCGATCGCCATCTTAGGTGTCCTCGTGTTGTTGACCGACGGCAACCTCAGTGCGCTACTACAGCTTCAGTTCAACAGTGGCGACTTGCTGATGCTGTGTGCAGTTCTGTGCTGGGCCTGCTATTCCATTTTGCTACGGCACTTGGGCCAGCGATACAGCGGGCTAGCGATGAGCTACTACGGCGCACTTTTTGGCGTGGCTCAGCTTACGCTTTTGGTGCTGCCAGAATTAAGCACAGCCGGGATGCCTACGCTCTCTGCGCCCGCTATCTGGGGTGTGGTGTATATGGGCATTGGCGCTTCTGGTATCGGCTATCTGTTATTTACTATCAGCACCAGACGCATCGGGCCGACCAAATCTACGAGTATTGTCTACAGCGGCGTACCTGTTTGGGTGGCTTTGCTAGCCTGGTTGTTCTTTGCTGAACCGGTTACGCCCTGGATGATCGTCAGTATGATATTGATCTTGCTGGGACTACGAACAGTTTTGCAGCCTGCTAAAGCTGAATAGCAAAGGTAAACAGCATAGGCTTTGACAGTAGAATCCGGCTTAGGATCGAGGATTAAATAAAAGGTACATCTATACGCTGGCAGGTTTTGACTTCGACTCCGCTCAGCCATCGGACAGGGCTGATACCGAACCTTGAGCGGAGTCGTTGGCGTAGCCTTCTCGCAGAGTAGGGTGGCTGGAAAGCTCAATCAGTTGTTAAATTCTCATTCCTTAGCCAGCGAGCCAGCAGGCCAGCGGAAAGATGAGATATTCTACGAAGAAAAGTTTCCAGATGAACTGGTAGAAGGCTGGATAAGAAATATCTTTTTGGACGGGGGTCGGATCGAGATCTACTCGGCGGCTGAGCCACCAAAAAGAGAGAATGCCGATGCTCTGAGCAGTGATTAGAAATAGCGCATTGATACCAGGCAGAAAAGGCGCGGCCACGATCAAGCCGCCGTAGCAGGCAGTGAGCACCCAGCGAGCGAGATTGAAGACTTTTTTCTGGCCTAGCTGCAAGGTATAGGTAGAGATATTGAACTGACGATCGCCTTCTAGATCGGGAATGTCTTTGAAGATGGCGATCGCAAAGCTAAAGACCAAGACAAACAAGGTGAGTGCCCATACCCGAGCAGGCACTGTCGCTCCTAACCCTAGCTGTGTGGCAAAGTAAAGATATAGCCCCAAATTCACAATCGCGCCTCGCACTACCAAGATGCAAAACGAGGCCCAAAAAGGGAAGCGTTTTAGCCGAATCGGGGGTAGGGAATAGCAAGTGCCAATCACTAGGCTAAGGCCAATCGTCAGCATCAGATAGATATTTTGTGAGATCAGGGCTAGGGCAATTGCGATCGCCCCAGTCAAACCCACTAGCTTCTGCGCGTGTCGCTTGGTAAATTCGCCCGACGCGATCGGCAAATGGGGTTTGTTGATCCGATCGATGGCGATATCTTCTACCTGGTTGAGCCCAACAATATAGACATTCCCACCCAGACAGGCGATCCAGGCGAGTAGCCAGCTAGTAATGATTGCGGCTGTTGATGGAAAAGACGAAGACGCAGAACTAGAGGGCGCGATCGCAATTAGCAACAGTGCGAGCGTGCTAAGACTAGTGCCAACGATGGTATGCGGACGAGAAAACTGCCAGAAAGCCCGCAGCCATGCCACCGGATTTTTCAGGGGATGCAGCGGCTGCTTGAGATCTGTTGGCGGGGCAGACACAGAAGATTTGACCATGATCAAAAAAATGTTCAAAAAAGCGGGTGAGTATTTGGCTGCAAATTTTTACAGCTAGCTGGTTTTACTGGCGGCGGCTGTGGCTGATCTGCCAGCTGAGGAAGACTACTGGCAGCAGGCCGACAAGGAGAATAGTCAGTGCTGGTGCGGCGGCTTCTCTTAGGCGTTCATCAGAAGCATACTGATACACTCGCACTGCCAACGTATCAAAGTTAAACGGACGCATGACCAGTGTCGCTGGCAGCTCTTTCATCACATCGACAAACACGAGCATGACCGCTGTTAGTAAGCTGCTAGTCATCAGCGGCGTATGTATTTTGATCAATGTCTTAGTCGGCGAGTAGCCTAAACTGCGAGCAGCGTTGTCTAAATTGGGCTGAATTTTGTCTAAGCCAGATTCGACCGAGCTGAGCGCGACAGCCAGAAAGCGAACAAGATAGGCGAAGACTAGCGCTGTGATAGTGCCACTAAGCAGCAGACCTGGAGAGATATTCAAAGCGGACTTTGCCCAGGCGGCGATCGCCTTATCCAAGCTCGTCACCGGAATCAAGATGCCTACCGCAATCACTGCCCCTGGAATGCCATAGCCCATAGCCGAAAGCCTCACGCCCAGACGAATAGGCCCACTACCGCCCAGCCGTTGACCATAGGCCAGCACCAACGAGAGCATCAGCGCGATCGCAGCGGTTAGACCCGACAGCATCAAGCTGTTGGCCGATAGCTCACCAAAGCGATTATCCAGCGCGCCTTCCCAGTTCTTCTGTACCAGCCGCACCAGCAGCCCCCCTGGCAGCAGCAGCCCCAGCCCAATCGGTAGAAAACAAGCCAGAAATGCCAGCGCCTCTCGCCCACCGGTCAGCCGATAGACCGTCGGCGTTTGCATACTATTGCTGGCCTGGTAATACTTTGCCTGTCTTCTAGACCACCGCTCTAACAAAATTAGCGCCAGCACGAACAGCATTAGCATCGCCGATAGCTGAGCGGCAGCGACCCGCTCTCCCATGCCAAACCAGGTGCGATAGATGCCCGTCGTAAAGGTCGGGACACTAAAATACTGCACCGTGCCAAAGTCGTTCAGGGTTTCCATCAGCGCTAGCGACAGTCCGGCCATAATTGCCGGGCGAGCTAACGGCATGGCCACTTTGAAGAAGCTGCGCCAGGGGCCACATCCGAGTGAGCGGCTAGCTTCGAGGGCGCAGACGGACTGCTCTAAAAAAGCGACGCGAGCCAACATATAGACATAGGGATAAAGCGTCAGGGTAAACATGATGATCGCCCCGCCGATAGAGCGGACGTTGGGAAACCAATAGTCTCCTGCTACCTGCCAGCCAAAAAGCGATCGCACCCCCGTTTGAACTGGGCCGTAATATTCCAGCCAGTCGGTATAGGTATAGGCTAATAAATAGGCTGGCGCAGCGAGGGGCAACAGCAGCGCCCACTCGAAAATTCGCCCTCCCCTGAACTGACACATCGTCACTAGCCAGGCAGTCCCAACCCCGACTGTCAGCACGCCAATCGCAACCCCGACCATCAGCATCAAAGAGTTTGTGATGTAGGTCGTCAGAACGGTTTCTGCTAGGTGAGCCCAGATATCGCCGGTATCGGCAAAGATACTGCCTAGCACCACGAGTATCGGCAAGAATACTAGCGTAGCGGTGATCCAAGTTGCGATCGCCCAGCCGCTAGGTAAGGCATCCTTCCATCGTCTGGATCGAAGTTTAGAGGGCAGGTTAGCTTTGGGTGAAGACAAAAATAAGCGCAAACGAGACATGCTTTAGGCAAAAGGCAGCTATTAACAGTCTAGGTCACAGCTATCCATCGGTCTGGCCCGATCGCGTCACCAATCTAGGAAAGCTAGCCTATGATTGCACTGTCCTTTCAGTACCGCCCCTTCAGTTGAAACAGGCTCCTATTAGATGGCCTACAAAGTGGCTATGTTAACAATCCTAAACAAATACTTAGTACTCCTTCCTAAGGGATCTTTTGTAGGAAAATCCTCTGGCTTCAGCGAAATCGAGGGGTCCTACAGTTATCTAAAGGTAATCGACGACAATCCTATTTAGGTGTATTTCTCAATAAGCTACTATTGTTGCAAATACGCCGTCGATTCGCTATTATTCTCATTAGTTAGACGTTATTGATTCTCTCTAAGGACGGTCTGAGTCATGGTTGCATACACACCAACTGCCTTAAAAGCCGAGCTGCACGAACGTGGGTGGCGCATGACCCCTCAGCGTGAAACCATTCTCAGAACGTTTCAGAATTTGCCGGAGGGGCGGCACCTGAGCGCTGAAGATTTGCGCGACCTACTCAGAGAAGAAGGTGATCCTATTGGCCTTTCGACGATATATCGCAATTTGAAGCTAATGGCTCGCATGGGCATTTTGCGAGAGCTAGAGCTGGCTGAAGATCAAAAGCGCTACGAAATCAATCGACCTGCCCCTCATCATCATCATCATTTGATCTGTGTGCGCTGCAACAAGACGATCGAATTCAAAAACGATTCTGTTCTAAAAGTAGGGGCTAAAACAGCTCAAAAATCTGGCTACCAGCTTTTGGACTGCCAGCTCTCTATTCATGCCGTCTGTCCTACCTGCCAGCGTTCTATTCTGCCAATCTAGCGATCGCCAAAGCACCACATCATAGAAACGCCTATTCACTTGGCCAAGAGAATCAATATCCGAAAGCAGCCCTGTACAGAGATCGCCTTCTGTCGCAGGGCCTTTTTATTAGCAAGAGTCTATTTTTGTGTCAGTTACCGATAGCTATTCTAATTTATCCTCTAATTTAGTTGCTAGTTTCCCTCGACTACGTATGGCATCTGATATCCATAAAATTATTAGAGGGTGACTGAAGCTTCTCATTGATATTTCAATGAAAATAGCTGAACACCTCTTATCAAGCGAGACTTAGCCGATAAAAGTACAGCTATTATTTGAAAGACTGGTGTCGGCAACAATGAAATGTGGCGATTTCATCGCCTAAATAACTATCAATGACTTGACCTTTTGCGTCATCCTAAATAAGAATGATTACTAGTTCAGGCGGATTGGTCATGCCTTTTTTGTCGGATGCAGCCCTCAAGGAAGAATTGAATGCAAGGGGGTATCGCTCAACCCCCCAAAGAAAAAAAGTTTTGAGCATATTTATGGAGCTGACGCAGGGTGAACATCTTAGCGCCGAGGACTTGCACACCCTTTTGGAAGAAGACGGAGAGCGCATCAGTCTCTCTACGGTCTATCGCACACTACACCTGATGGTTTATATGGGATTGCTACGCGAACTAGAACTAGCTGAAGGACACAAGCACTACGAACTCAACCGCCCTCTGCGAGACCACCACCACATTGTGTGCGTGCATTGCAATCAGACGATAGAGTTTGCCGAAAATTCGGTCTCGCAAATCGGCGAAAAAACGGCAAAGTCAGCAGGCTACCATGTGCTTGACTGTCAGTTAACGCTGTATGGAATCTGTGAAAACTGCACGACACAGCATCGAAGGTCATAATTCAGCCCCAAGAACGCGCATATGTTAGCTTATACAGCTTTTATCTCTTGCTGGCTGTTCGAACTGCCCTCGGAGATTGCTGATAGCTGGTATCAATAGTAAGAATTCATCCTTGGGCAAGCTGTAGCACTAGCGATCTTTTGCCTTTACGCTTTACTGAGACCAAAAGCCCTGATGCCAGGCGGAACGCAGAGAATATTCCGTCTAGCTAATGAGAACTTTTCTTGATAATTAAATAGTAAGCTATACTTCTTGTAATTGTTTATTGAGTATTACTCTCAACAAGGAGATAGACCCATGCATCGAAAGACCGAGGCGCTATGGTTGTCTGTGAGCCCACATCTCAAATGTTTTGATCAGCGGCTGTTGAGTCGACTGTCCAAGGGCAGAAATGTGCGGCGCTGGCAGTATTGCCAAACGATCGACGAGCCCTGTTCGGCGGCGGCTGTGGTCGAGT
Source organism: cf. Phormidesmis sp. LEGE 11477 (assembly GCF_015207105.1). Lineage (GTDB taxonomy): Bacteria > Cyanobacteriota > Cyanobacteriia > Phormidesmidales > Phormidesmidaceae > Phormidesmis. Next base: position 48,511 of record NZ_JADEXO010000016.1, on the reverse strand, counting down.
CGCTGCATGAGTATCTGCGATCGCGTCCGCTCCAATCAAACGGTCAGCCTGCGCCCAAAGTCCACTTAATGGGCCACGGAGTCAGTGGTGCAATCGGCTTACTCTATGCCCGGCAGTATCCGCAACATGTTGCTTCACTGACGCTGCTCTCGGTTGGTGCTGCGCCCGCCATCAACTGGCAGGCGCATTACTACGCACTTAGGCGGCTAATCCCCTGTAGTCGTGAAATCATCCTAGGTCAGCTCGTCCGACTGCTGTTTGGCGAGCAGGCCCCTAGATTTGCCACAGCGCTTACCCATCTACTGGCCAAAGACTTGGACAGTAATTTGACCCTCCATTCCTTGACCGATAGCATCCATATCGAATCGGGTGGAGCAGAGGTTCCTCTTTTGATCTGCAACGGGGCCGAAGACGAGATCACAGTTCCCTATCGAGCTCACCCTTGGCAAAAGTGGCTAAAGTCGGACGATTTGCTTTGGCGCTGCCCTGAAGGTCGATACTTCTTCCACTTTCATCACTGCCAGAGCGTTGCCAAAATCATCAGCAACTATTGGGCTCAGCTTCCTGATCAGCTGGCTACTCTAAGAGCCGATCAATCTGATAGTTCAAGAACTGATAGTTCAAGAACTGATAGTTCCACGACACAGGTAACGCGCCTCCGAGAACAGATTCCAGGAGATCTTGCCGCAGAAAGTTGTTCTATCACTCGTCACTCATGTACTCGCCAATAAGCCAAACGCTATTTAAAATGACCCGGTCAGCTACCTATGCTCAAAACCGCACCTCGACTACCTCACGGCCAAAAGATCTCATCTATTCATTCTCACTTTGGTTCGATCGATAACTCGGCTCAACTGCTTTCCCCACGCCTAGTTAGATTCAAACGTCAAGAGCAGCTAAACTTTGTAAACCATAGCCTGTGGAAGATTCATCGGGGATACATTCGCACGCTGACCTGCGACTCTCAAGGGGAGCCTGTACCCACTGGATTCTGGACCGTAGGAGACATCATTGGCTATCCAATTTCTCAAACTTATCCCTACATCGCCCAGTGCTTGACAACTGTAGAGGCTGAGTACCTAGATGTAGGCTATAGATTGTCTCGAGAGACGCTGCTGCTGCAAGTTCGACAGTCCCATACGCTACTGAGAATCGCCCACTGCAAGCAGGCCGAACAGCGCTTGCTACAGCTAATTTGCTGGCTAGCAGAACGCTTTGGCCATGCTGTAAAAAATAGTCGTCAGATCAGCCTGAAGCTGACTCATCAAGAAATTGCAGAGTCCATCGGGATCACTAGAGTAACAGTAACCCGACTGCTCAAGACCTTAGAGCGAAAACGTCATATTGTCTGGAATTCCCAGGAAAGGCTGGTGTCTCAAGCAACCTTCGAGCAGTGCTATGTTTCACTCAGCAGTCATTACAGATAAGCCCTATTCCCTAAACCGCGAGTAGACACCTACTAACAGAAAAATACTACCCGGCAAGGATAATCATTCTTTGCAGATCAAAATCTTTGTGACTATGCTTTGTGGCTTCACTCTGCGCTCTAATCTACTGGATTGGAATCAGATATCTATCGAATACAGGTAATGTAGGTTGCTGTCGCAGAGCGTAAAGATATCAAATAGGTCTTATATTTCCTGAATTATATTCTTGACATTGATTGTCAATTGATTGTATAACCATATCAATGGCAATATTCCATGATAAAGAGCGCTGTAACGTTGGGACTTCGCCCTTGTGGCAATCCCCTTACGAAGTTTTATCTGTGATTATGTTGTTGTTTTTTAGTTGCTCACTACGCTTTTGGAGATTTCTAAATTCCCTTTCATAGGAGCCTGTTTAAACCTAGAAATAAAAAAAGCAGAAGCCTTTTCCCAAGACCTCTGCTATGTTGTTTGATTCGATGATCTGTAGATTCGAGCTTTAGATTTTCAGAAGACTGTTCAAAGTGACTAATTAAAATGCTTTCAGCTCGGGTATGCCTACCTGGAAGAGCATTTGTAGTCAGATAACTTACAGTCAAGGAGATTCTCAAATCACTAGCACAAACTCGTGATTTCTGCCGTTCTAGTTTAAGAAGTTGATGAGTGTATCAGGCGCTAGGAAGTGATCGAGGTGGTAGGCACGCTCTTCTGTTTTTAGAAGAATGCCCTCGTAGAGGTAGCGAGTTGCTCTATCACCTAAGCTCTCAGCCTGAGCTGCATTGCGGCGCAGCACCTTAATGATCTCCTGCTCAGCTTTTAGGTCATTGACTACCATCTGACGGCAGCCAAAGATGCCATCGGGCTCTTGCTCAAAGCAGCAGATTTCAGCTAGTTTTGCGTAGCTGGCGACAGGAACGCCTCCTAATCCGTCTAACCGCTCGCCGATGTCATGCACATGCTCTCTAGTCGCAGTGTAGCCTTCTTCGAAGAAATTATGTAGCTGTAGAAACTCTGCGCCTTCTACAACAAAGTGATGCTTTTGATACTGAATGTAGAGCCCTTGAATACTAGCTAGCGCAACATTTAGCCCTTCACACACCGGTTCGGTGACAGACTTTTCTAGCAGAATTGGGTTGTCAGCAACTTGGCCGAATGGCGTAATAACGGCAGATGAAATTGCCATAGTGTCTTATCCTCTGAGGTTGATTCTGATGAAACAAAAAGATGCCGCTGACATTAGATGAAACGCTGCGGCATACGTCTTAGTTACTGAAGTATAGCTTATTCTCAATAACCTGAAACCCTTTATTTTACAGGGGTTTAGCCCAGATTGGTTGATATGCATTCTCAATAGAGCTGTAAAGGTGAAAACGCTTAAAACCTACTCATACGCTGTGTTAAGGCAGTGTCTTGAACGTTTCAATACTTGTTAGTTAATAATGTTTGCTACGTTGCTATTGAAAGTACCTTGCAGTTACTCTATTCAACTTGATAGCTATAAATTATTTATGGTTTCGAGTGCCTACTAAACTCGCTTATTAGAAGTTTTTCGCATCAATATGGTAGGCGAAGCGATATGACCAACCAATGCTAAGTACTTTAGCTTGATAGTGCTTAAGGCACCGATCTTTTAAAAACGTTGCCAAACAGCATCCTTTCCTATTTAAGAAAAGGCTTTTATTCCGACTTCTATTCGATAGCTAGTTATCGCGATACTTCTACAGGAGGTTTTTGTTCAATGCCACTACCTAGTTCTACAGAATCAGCCGATTCATTGATCAATTCGGCAGTAGATTCGAGCAGTTTGACAGATTCTGATCATGTATCAGTCACCTGTGAGGATCGCTGGCAGGTTTACCATCGCTTACAGGATCTAGGTATTACATGTCGTTGCGGTGGGTTTAAGCCGCTGCAAGTAGAGGTGAAAACGCCGACGGAGGCGCTACAGCTATGGAATATTCTCAGACGAGTTTCCTCTGCGCGCCCAGTGCTAATAGCGTCACTTGATCAGTGCTGGAAAATGCCAGGCTTTGAGAGATAGGCCCACTAGGCGACAGGCGGTAGCTTAGGCGGTAATACTGTCAGTGATACTAACGCTGTATAGATCAGGGCAAAATAAGTTTCAAACCGAGCAATGTGCTCGAACCTACAGGTTCGATACCAGTTTCGCCAGTAGGTGACAATGGCTATCTTTATCAATGCGATCGCAAACACCAAGGCCGTAAGCGAGGAAAGCCAGCCCAGCGCATAGAGTCCAATCACAAGCGCGATCGCACATCCATGATAGATAAACCCCGCCTGCAGCGAACTGGTCTTCACCTTTCGCAGCTTCACGCTGAAGACCGCCCCCGAGAAGAACAAGCTATTCAATATCCATAGGCCCACAGCCTGAGGCGTGATCGTTCCTGTTGTCGCGCCAAAGACAAACAGCGTAGATAGACAGATCGCGCTGAACATCACGATTTCGTTGACGACAGCCTTCTGATTGCGTCGAACAACAGATAGAACATCTATGGCCAGGGCCAAAACAGCCGCGCCACATATCCAGAAGAGAATAGGGTGCTGAAATGAAAGATAAAGCGCCAGCGCCAGCGCTGAGCCACCGTATAACCCAGCCCAGAACAGATAGCGCGGTCGCCACTGACGGCGGCGTTTGATCTGTACTACCAAAGGATGTTCTGACTGAAGCCCTAGAAAGCCAGCCAAACAAGCTAGGCTAGTGTCACCCGTCCAGGCTTGAGCTAGCGAAGCGCCAGTCAGCACAGCGCCTAGTAAAACCAACAGAACACCGTGCTCTGGGGAAAACGTCGGCTGGTACCAGCGCTTCTTTGAGGGACTATTGTCAAGTGGTAAAGCTGAAACTGTAGATAGCGTTTTGAGAGAAACCTGAGCCGTCACCATTGTGTCAATTGTTAGAGTGCCAATCGTTAGAACAATCCATTTTTCATAGCGACCACAAGCAGAGATAGGCTACATAGCACCACGGCTGTCGAAGTACAGCCGTGGTGTGACAGCGTCTAAAGACTCATCTCTTGCTTGATCTGCGTAGTCCACGCTTGGATGCGATCTGCTGATTGGTCGTCTTGGTTGTCGTCATCGAGCGCTAGTCCGCAGAATTTGCCGTCGCGAATGGCCATTGACTCATTGTGCTCATAGCCATCAATAGGCCAATAGCCGACGGTTTTACCTCCTAGCCCCGAAATCTTCTCCTCCAGCTGTCCCATCGCGTCCATGAAGTTGTCGGCATAGCCGATTTGGTCGCCCGTGCCAAAGTATGCGACGGTTTTGTCGCTGAAATCGACATCATCTAAGTCATCAAAGACAGCTTCCCAGTCATCTTGCAAGTCGCCAATATTCCAGGTAGGACAGGCGATGATTAGATAGTCGTACTCCGCTAGGCTCGCGGCCTCTGTATCTGCGATGTCCTGGAGATCTACAACAGATTCTCCCCCTAGGGCTGCTTGAACCTGTTCAGCGGCATCAGCCGTTTTTCCTGTGGTCGAACCGTAAAACAAACCTACTTTACTCATGATCTTCCTTCTAATTTCTATACTCTCTAGTCCAACTACGCCGACAGCACTCATCTCAACGTTGGTATTGTTCAACTCGACCGCCGGCTAGTAAATAGAAAAGGTTCACTGCTGACTCAAGCAGTGAACCATACTGTCTCGAGAGGACATCTTTGATAAACAACAACCAGTTGAATGAGTCAAACAATCTTATGTATAAACTTAGAGCAAATAGTCGCTAATGAAAACCATTCTTTATTAATAATCTGAGAGCTGACGTCGTCAAAAGGACGAGTTTAAGGCGAGAGCTAGCTTGCTAACTGAATTTCGGGCTTGATGAATATTCTTTTCGGTTGGTATAACCGATCACAAATGCTGCCTAGTTACAGCGGCAGTGCAGTATTTAGATGACTGCACTGCCCGATGGAGAAAGGTCTTCGCCAATGACGATCAGTTGGCGATCGTTTGACGAAGATAGCTTGGCTATTGAGTATCTTCTTGAGACTAGCTATAGGCAGACCATTGAGATATATGATAATTAGTCTCATCAGTCGCGCTATAACAGCGATTACACCTCTCAGCCACTCTATGGTTCGCACTTAGCTTAAGCCCTATCGAGAAGCTGTATCCCCGTCACATGTGGCGTTAGGCGCATAGAGGTCCGCATTATCAGCTAATGTCATCAGCGGCTTGCTATCTTTTCAGTGGGGTCGCTCCATCAAGGCTGCCTGCAGAGGAATGTGGCTATAGCAAAGAAGCAACAATCTTTTTGGCAGACTTCGGCGTTACTTTTCTATGTGTCTCTTTAGATGCCTTTTTGCTGCTGCTAGCTGGTAAAACAACGACGGTTGGCCCTGTTTTACAGCACTTGAGACAGCCAGTTGATTTAACGATCACGTTCTCAGCAGCTTCGGCCTTAGCGATCGCATCTTCTATGGCAGCGCTTACCTTCTGACTTCCCTTCTTACGGCAGCTAGACTTCTGGCAAACTAAAACTCTAGCAGGCTTGGCCTTAGCGCTTGCAAGCGACTTGGACGGTGCAGACTGCGATCGCGTCTCTACCTTTTCCTTGATTTTAGCTACCTTCCGAAGTGAAATCTTCTTTATGGTGTCAGCCTTCCATACGATCTTTCCGGTTTTTTTATCCGGTTTGCCTCGGCCAGCAATTTTGATCCAGTCCTGAGCTTCGATAGAGTCAGATGCTGCTTCTCGAATATCTTTATCCAGCCTGATCTGATAGCTTTTAGTCTTATTGACGGGTGCGCCTTTCTCAGCGGCGACTACCTGCACAAAAGCGGACTGGTAGGGGGACTTTTTCCCTGGCACAAAAGCTAGGAACTGCCCTACCCAAGAGAAACGAGTTTTTTTTGAAGCGGCCATACTTTCTGCGAAATACAACAGGCTAACGTTTGGTCAGTCCTTCGAGCTTACCAGCTACTTCCTCTGACTACCTCTACAGATAGAGATGCTTTTTAATTTGAAATCTTGAGTATTACTTATGCCTTGTATAGACTCTAAGGCTATCTATCCCGAGGCTGTCTATATGGGCTATATGGAGAGATCTCAAGCGTGTGAAGAGAAAGATTGGCTTCGTCTAATCAAGGACTGGCCTCTAATCAAAAGCGCCTCAACGCAGATTGCTACATAGGCTCTTGCTAAAGGCCAGCAGCAACTTCATAGATGGCTGATGTAACAGCGCTTAGCTCTTCTGGTCGAATAATGTAGGGTGGCATCGTGTAGAGTAACCTGCCAAAGGGCCGTAACCAGACCCCTCTATCTACAAACTGTGGTTGTACTGTCGCCATATCTACTGGCCTACGCAGCTCTACGGCTGCGATCGCACCCAAAACCCGCACATCCTTCACGGCCTCTAGCTCCCGGCATCCCTCTAGCTCTGCGGTTAACTGCGCCTCAATCGCTGCAATTTTTGATTGCCAGTCGTAGCTTTCTAACAGCTCCAAATTTGCTAGCGACACCGCACAAGCTAACGGATTGCCCATAAACGTTGGCCCGTGCATAAACACGCCTGCCTCCCCAGCCGCAAAAGTCTCGCTGATGTGCGGGGTCGTTAGCGTTGCTGCTAGTGACATAAACCCACCTGACAAGGCTTTGCCCACGCACATAATGTCTGGACAGATGGCTGCATATTCACAGGCAAATAGCTTGCCAGAGCGGCCAAATCCCGTGGCAATCTCATCTAGAATTAGCAGCACGTTATGCTGCTTGCACAGCTCGCTAGCTCTGCGTACATACTCAGGATGGTAAAAGCGGACGCCTCCCGCATTTTGAACAACGGGTTCAAAGATGGCTGCGGCGATGCGATCGCTATTTTCTTCTAAAAGCGCTGCAAAACTAGTAATATCTGCTTCTTGCCAGTCTTCGTGAAATCGAATCTGAGGCGCGTCGGCAAAATATTGCTGCGTCAGCATCCCGCTAAACAAATGATGCATCCCATTCACCGGATCGCAGGCTGACATCGCGGCAAACGTATCGCCATGGTAGCCATTGCGAATAGTCAGAAATCGATTTTTGTTAGCTTGACCTCGGCTGTGCCAGTACTGCACCGCCATCTTCATTGCTACCTCAACCGCTACAGAGCCAGAATCGCTAAAGAAAACATGCTGTAGGTCAGTAGGCGTAATCTCAATTAGCTTTTGCGCCAGATCTATGGCCGGGCGATGAGTTAAGCCACCAAACATGACGTGCGACATCCGCTCAATTTGAGTATGCGCGGCGGCGTTGAGCTGGGGGTGGTTATAGCCGTGGATACAGGTCCACCAAGAAGAAACGCCGTCGATCAGCGATTGCCCATCTTCTAATTCGATTCGCACGCCCTTCGCTGAGCGCACTGGAAACACTGGCAGCGGATTTGGCATCGCCGCATACGGATGCCATACATACTGACGGTCTATGGCGATAAGTTCTTCTATGTAACCTATGTCTTCTGGGGTTGTTGTTTTCAAGGAATTATGAAACAATTATGAAAATGAAACGATTATGAAAAGTCGGACATTGCAGGCTAAGGTGCCTTGGCTGGGTCTTCATGGTTCTTTCAGGCGTAACTTGTTTGGATTCTTTATGAAAAGATCTCTATCGCTATCAATAGGCAAAAAAGCTACTCGCCAGCTAGGTGCAGGCTCGCTGGCGGCTGCCTTGTTTTTAGTCGGCTGTAGTGCTGCTCAAAATGCTGCCACAAACGATGTAGTCGATAGTCAGACAACCAGTCAAGTGGATAGCCCGGCTGTCGGTCAAGACGATGGCAAAAAGGTCGTACTCACTACCTTTACTATCTTGGCAGATATGGCCCAGAACGTAGCAGGCGATGCTCTAAAAGTAGAGTCTATCACTCGTATCGGCGCAGAGATTCATGGCTACGAGCCGACACCTAGCGACATCGTTAAAGCGCAGGATGCTGACTTGCTTTTGTACAACGGTATGAACTTGGAGCGGTGGTTTGAGCAATTTCTAGGCAACGTGAAAGATGTGCCGTCGGCGGTGCTGACAGAAGGTATTGAGCCCATTCCTATTGCTATAGGCCCGTACGCTGACAAGCCCAATCCCCATGCCTGGATGTCACCGCAAAATGCGCTGGTCTACGTCGAAAATATTCGTCAGGCGTTTGTGGAGCTAGATCCTGAAAATGCAGAAATTTACAACGCCAATGCCGCTGCCTACAGTGAACAGATCGATGCTATCGGCAAAGCGCTAGAGAGCGATCTTGAGCAAGTGCCCGAAAGCCAGCGCTACCTAGTGAGCTGTGAAGGTGCATTTTCTTATCTCGCGCGCGACTACGACATGAGCGAGATCTATATGTGGCCGATTAACGCCGAACAGCAGTTTACCCCTAAGCAGGTGCAAGGTGTGATCGATGCCGTCAAAGAAAACGATGTGCCTACCATTTTTTGTGAAAGCACCGTCAATGACGAAGGCCAAAAGCAGGTCGCTCAGACGACAGGAGCACGATTTGGCGGTAATCTCTATGTCGACTCGCTCTCTACTGAAGAAGGGCCGGTGCCCACTTTCCTAGACTTATTGGAATACGACGCTCGCACTATTACCAACGGTCTATTAGCCGGTAGCAATGCCAACTAGCTATCTCTGGCTGAGCCGCTATTCCTAGCTCAACTAACTAGCTCAACTAATAAGCCAAGCCGCTAGCTGGTGAAAATGAATTAGGCAATGAGCTGGGAAACTGAAGTGCCAAAACCCAAGCGCCAAAACCCAAGCGCCAGAACCCAAGTGCCAGAACCCAAACGCCAAAAAAGTAGTTTAGCAGGACTGAAAGATTAATGACGATGACAGCTTCTTCGCTTGATATCACCGTAGATGACATCAGCGTGACTTACAGCAACGCCAAACTGGCGCTCTACAACGCAAGCTGTATGGTGATGCCGGGTACGATTACTGCCTTAGTCGGTCCTAACGGTAGCGGTAAGTCTACTTTGTTCAAGTCGATCATGGGTTTTTTGCAGCCCAGCCAGGGGAAAATTCGCGTGGGTGGATTTCCTGTTCAAAAAGTGCAAAAGCGGCAGCTCATGGCCTATGTCCCCCAGTCGGACGAGGTGGACTGGAATTTTCCGGTAAGCGTTTTTGAAGTGGTGATGATGGGCCGATACGGCTACATGAACATCTTTCGCACGCCCAGGCAGAAAGACCGCCGGATTGTGATGGAAAGCTTGGAGCGAGTTGGCTTAGTGGATTTTCGTAACCACCAGATCGGCGAGCTTTCGGGCGGGCAAAAGAAGCGGGCTTTTCTAGCGAGGGCGCTAGCTCAAGAGGGCAAGGTGATTCTTTTAGATGAGCCCTTTACTGGCGTAGATGTGAAAACCGAGAAACGGATCATTGATTTGCTGCTGCAGCTAAAGCAAGAGGGTCACACTATCTTGGTCTCTACTCACGATCTCGCTTCTGTGTCTACTTTTTGCGATCGCACCATCTTGCTCAACCAAACCATCCTAGCGAGCGGCACCACCCAGGAGGTCTTCACCGAAGACAACCTAACGATGGCCTTCGGCGGCTTACCGATCAGCAGCCTGCGCCAAATGACTGGCCAAATGACTGGCCAAAGCAGTCACATAGTCAATCGCCAAACTAGCCAAAATGCCGAGGTCGAGGCGTGATCGATGTACTCACAACGGCCTGGAATTGGATTGCTGAACCCTTACAGTATGGGTTTTTGCGGCAGGCGATTTGGGTCAGCGCTTTTGTCGGTCTAGTTTGCGCGGTGCTCTCTTGCTACGTGACGCTCAAGGGCTGGTCACTGATGGGCGATGCGGTCTCTCATGCAGTCGTTCCGGGGGTTGTAATCTCCTACGCACTGGGCATTCCGTTTGCAGTAGGCGCGTTTGCTTTTGGTTTTGGCGCAACGGTAGCGATCGGCTATATCAAATCAAAAACGCGATTAAAAGAGGACGCCGTGATTGGCGTTGTCTTTACCGGATTTTTTGCCTTTGGTCTAGTGCTAGTGACCAAGATTCCGAGCAATATCGATCTGTTTCATATTTTGTTTGGCAACGTGCTGGGGATTTCTCGACAAGACATTATTCAAACCCTGATAGCAGGCACCCTCACCCTGGCCGTGATTTTGTTACGCCGTAAAGATTTGCTGCTGTTCTGCTTTGACCCTAATCACGCGAAAGCCATCGGCCTCAACACCCAGATGATGTACTATACGCTGCTGTCGGTGCTGGCGCTGACTATCGTCACTGCTTTGCAGACCGCAGGCATCATTATGGTAGTGGCCATGCTAGTAACACCTGGTGCCACCGCCTACCTACTGACCGATAGATTTGATCGGATGCTGATGATTTCTGTGGCTGCTAGTGTCTCTGCCTGTGTCTTGGGTACCTACTTCAGCTATCACTTCGACGTTTCAACCGGCGGCAGCATTGTGGTGCTACTGACGGTTTTCTTTGTGCTAGCGATGGTCTTTGCGCCAAAGTACGGACTTTTTGCTCAAAGATTCCGACAGCGCGTCTATAAGAAGCAGTTGGACGAGATGTCATCACCCCCCTGACTCGCTATAGGCTAGCAAGACGATAGTTGGGCGGCATGTGTCGAAGTATAGAAGGCGTAGCCGCAGGCGACACAATATAATAGGCACACTTGTGGCTTTTGGTTAGAGGGTGGCTTTTGATCGAGGTACTTGTTGAGGAGTCGTAGGTGCGCGTTTATTTATTGCGTTGGCTCTAGAACTTGTGAATTTTTCTAATCGCTCGGAACGGAAGAAATCGGCTGTCAAATCGGCAGCAATTTTACAGGGAGCTAAGCAAGAGTTTTTAGCCAACGGCTATGCGGCGACCAGTATGGACCGGGTGGCGGCGGCGGCTGGCGTTTCAAAAGCAACGGTCTACAGCCATTTTCAAGATAAGACGGGGCTGTTTTCTGCGCTAATACAGCAGATGGCGGAAGAAAAGTTTCGCTCATCTTCTTTTGATATCCGCCGCGAAAACGCATTATCAGGTGAGCCAAGAAAGGTACTCACTCACTTGGCGAAGGATTTTTTAGATGAGGCGGCCTGTGATTCTCAATTTTGCGAGTTTATGCGGCTAATCATCGGTGAGTCGGGCCGATTCCCGGAGCTATCAGAACCCTATATTCAAAACGTTGCAAAACCAATTCTAGATGAGCTTACTCGCTATCTATCTTCTTGTTCGGAGTTAGGGCTAAGCGATCCGACTGCTTCGGCGCGAATGTTTGTAGGCACGCTGGTGTACTTCGTCATGCTGCAAAGGATGCTGGGTGCTGCCGCTACGATGCCGATAGAGAGCGATCGCATGATCAAAACCTTGGTAGATTCGATTGCCCCGCTGCCTAGCTGACGTTTGTTCATTTTCACACCACGACATTCACGTCAATATACGCCCCTGCATTTTTGGGCAACATTTCAGTAGCTCTGATATCTGCTGCTACAAGGGAATCGATGCAATGGGTGTGATGCCATTTGGAACACTATTCGATGGATTGACGGCGCTAGCCTGCTGGGGCTTAGCCGCAAGTACGTATCGAATCATCTTTAGTCGCATCAGCCTTGATACCCGGAGCTTATCTACCGCGCCAAGCTATCAGTCAGCTTCTCAATCGGTTTTGGCTGCTAAATCGACTCAAAAAACGGACATAAAACTAAGTCGTTCCAATCCGCCAACTGCAGCTACTTTTCGAGAGGCCATAGAGCACACTGCTAGTGGACTGCTCCTTTGCGACGCACAGCAAGAAGATCTGCCTGTCGTCTATGTGAGTCCTAGCTTTGAACTGCTTACTGACTATAGTGCAGCAGAGATATTGGACCGTAGCTATTGGTCTTTACCGACAAAGAAAGCGGAACAGGGCGGCCTAGATGCTATCCGCGAAGCGGTGTCTAGCAGTACCCGCTGCAAGGTCTTACTACAGGGTCTGCGTAAAGACGGCCAGTCTTTTTGGAGTGAAGTTGCGTTCTCACCTATTTTAAACATCGAAGGCCAGGTGACTCACTATGTCAGTACTCATGTTGACATTTCCCATTATCTAGACACCTTTAGAGCCCTTCAAAAAAGCGAAGCTCGGTATCAATATCTGTATGAAGAAACGCCAGCGATGCTGCATTCTATAGACGCGGATGGCCTCATTGTCGGCACTAGCAACTACTGGTTAGAAAAGCTGGGATACAGAAAAGAAGAGGTGATTGGTCAACCTTTACTAGCCTTTGTCGCAGACGGCTGCAAGCGCGAGGTTAGTCAAGTGGTCACGACAATGAAAAAAGACAGCTTAGATCGCGATCGCTTCTGTCAGTTCATTAAAAAGGACGGCACCTACCTAGATGTGTTGCTCTCTACTACCGCCGAGTGCGATGAAGGTCTTTGCAATGCTGGGAGTACGCTAGGTGTGCTAGTAGATATTACCGAACGCCGGAAAGCCCAGAACAAACTACATCGTAATAGTGCATTGCTGCGGGCTATCAACAATTTGCCACCTACCGGCATCTTTGTAATGGACTGTCATACCAATGAGGCGCTCTTCGTCAACTCCGAATTCTATCGGATCTGGCAGCTAGAGCACCTACAGCCAGAAGTGGCAAGCGGCAGCATCAATGGCGAACAGCTACTGACCGAGTGTCTGAGCAGTATAGATCTAGGTAGATTTGTTGCAGATTCTACCGAAAGAGACTTTACTAACGGCACTAAAATAATTGAAGACGAAGTGCCGCTATTGGATGGGCGAACGCTTAGACGTATCTATGGACCTGTACAGCAGGACAACGCTACGTTTGCTTATCTGTATATGTTCGAAGACATCACCGAACGCAAACAGGCTACACAGGCGCTCGCCCGCGCGACCCAAGCCGCAGAAGCCGCGAACCAAGCGAAGAGCGAGTTTCTGGCGAATATGAGTCACGAGCTGAGATCGCCGCTGAATGCCATACTGGGCTTTACTCACATTTTGCGAGAGTCTAATCCTAATCTAGATCAAGCAGAGAACCTAGATATTATCTATCGCAGTGGTGAACATCTGCTCGCTTTGATCAACGATATCTTAGATATCTCTAAGATTGAAGCTAGGCGAGTCGAGTTGAACAGCACTGAGTTCGATCTGTATCGTTTGCTAGATGAGCTTCAGCAGATGTTCAGTAGCGCTGTGGATAGGAAGGGTTTGCAGTTTTTGGTAGTGCGATCGCCCAATCTCCCTCATATTGTTATGAGCGATCGCCTCAAACTCAGACAGATCCTGATTAATTTGCTCAGTAACGCAGTCAAGTTCACTGCTGCTGGCACAATTACCCTATCCGTAGACAGCCAGCTCGAACAAAGCCAGGACCAACACAGTCAGAATCAACAAAGCCAAGACTATGGAAACTTAGAGAGTCGTAGCTATCTTCAAACTGCTGAGGGATCTTCAACCCTACTAACCTTCGCGCTCAAAGATACAGGACCTGGCATCGCGGCTGCCGATCAGGCTCATCTATTTGAGGCTTTTGTGCAAACCCAATCTGGACTAAGTGCGTCTGATGGTACTGGGCTAGGGCTAGCGATTTCGCATGAGTACATTCGACTGCTAGGTGGCAATTTAACTGTTGACTCTCAGCTAGGCAAAGGCTCTACTTTCTCATTTGATATCCCTGTGGCTGCTGTTAATAGCGAGCTTAGCCTGTCTACAGCCGAGCAGGCTTCTACCCAGGTGATTGGGCTAGCGCCCGGACAACCTGACTATAGAATTTTGGTTGTAGACGACGTTGCGGTTAACCGTAAGCTGCTATCTCATTTGCTGACGAATGTCGGCTTTGAAGTCCGTGAAGCAGAAAACGGAAAAGAGGCAGTTGTTCGCTGGGAATCATGGCAGCCTCATCTGATTTGGATGGATGTGCGGATGCCTGTGATGACTGGAGAGGAGGCTACAAGACGGATTAAGGCACTAGAAGAGGCGTCTAGCAGCCCTCAGCATCAGACTCGAATTGTTGCACTAACGGCCAATGCTTTTGCAGATGATCGAGCGGCTGCGATCGCCAGTGGCTGTGATGACTTTATTAGCAAACCTATTCGAGCTAGCGAAATCTTTGACAAATTGACTGAGCAGCTAGGCGTTCGCTACCTGTACGCTGACAGTGCTCCTCTAATCGGTCAGCCTGCTGCAGTGAAACTTACACCAGAACTTTTTGCTAATACCTCTAAGAGCTGGCGAGATGACCTCACTCAAGCTGTTCTAGATCTAGATAATGACACCATTCTTACGCTAACAACACAGCTATCAGGAGAACAGCGATCCCTAGCGCTGGCTATAGAACAAGCAGTCGCTGATTTTGCCTACAAAAAGCTGCTAGAAATGATTGAAGATAGCCAGCTAGCAGGTACTAAATCCTAACGTCTATCTAGCTTTGTAGCGGATGCCTCATAACTTTGATCATACTCAAGCCCTACCACCGTTCGAGGCTTGCTGGTTTAATCTTAAGATACGGATAGTCCTAGTCTGCTCGCGCTTTTGCTATCTATTACTCGATCTAGCAAAGATAAAAAGCTATCGGCGTCCTTAATTGACTTTGCACAAACCGAATCAGCCAGTGCATCTTTCATTAAGTGAGTTTTATCCACGTCTTCACTATTTGCTGTTAGCAATACAACGGGTATGTGCCGCGTCATAGGGTTGGATTTCAGTAGCCGAGAGAGCACAACTCCTGTCGTTTCTTTGTCCTGCCACAGTATCCCCGGTAGATTTACATCCATTAGTACTAATTCAACAATATCAGATTCACAATACTTAAAAATGTCTGTGGCTATGCGGGTTAGCCTAACTCTATGCCGCCCAGAGGCTTCTAACAAACGAACCATACTGCGACCTAGTAGATAGTCATCTTCAACCAACAATATGTTCACAGATGAAACGTCCCCAAATTTGGTCAGCGAGCACAGCCATTTCAGATTTAGTCAGCTTTCAAGTCTGAAGTGGCCTATCTGATTCTCGGTTATAAGCCTCAGGCTGCCCAGCATAGATATATTGACAGTCATTGATATTACTTGTAAGTCCGTTGATGTGGACACATCTATGCACTGAGGGAATAGTAGTCTTATCAGTTGCTTTACCACAGTCTTTTTGAGCTATGGATATTAATGTACTAGACGAGCGTTCTAAGATACTGGTCGTAGACGATCGGCTCGAAAATCTCCAGCTCTTAAAAAAGCTATTGACTGAAGAAGGCTACAACGTACGACAGTCCCCTGACGGTGCCTTGGCACTGAGTAACATTCCTCGTTTTCAGCCAGATCTGGTCTTGCTAGACATTATGATGCCAGAGATGGATGGCTACACGGTTTGTCAACAGATCAAGTCAAATCAGCAGAGTAAAAACATTCCAGTTATCTTCTTGAGTGCGTTAGATTTGACCTTTGATAAAGTCAGAGCATTTGAAGTGGGCGCAGTTGACTATATCAACAAACCTTTTCATCCATCAGAAGTTATTGCGCGGGTCAAAAATCAGCTACGCATGAGAGAACAGAGCTTACAGCTCGACGCGCAGCAGGCCATCATCCAAGATCAAAAGCAAAAACTAGAAGCGATAGAGCAAGCCTACCAGCGCTTACAAGATACTAGTCAAGGCGTTTAACAGCGACTTTACGCTAGCTAACTGAGGGTTTGAGACAGGAGATTAGGTGCGGTAGATGAACAGCGCTACTCTGAACTAGGATATTTTCTACAGCGGTCTAGTGCCAAAATACACCTGCCGTTAGAAGCCTGGCACTGAAAAGAAGAAAGGTGATAAGCTCAAAACGCCCATCTTCTAAGGTTCGAGTCGATGCTACTTCCCTCTGTTCCGACTATTAACGCTCTTGTTGTTGGTGCGACTCAGGGGATCGGCCTAGCTTTTACTCAGCAGCTATTAGCTGACGATCGGATTAGGCATTTGTTTGGAACCTATCGCTCAGAGCAGACTGCGGAAGAGTTGCGAAAACTAGCTAGTCAGTATCCTAGCCGTCTACATCTAATTAGGATGGACATCGCTCATGAAGAACAGATTGAAAAGGGCTTAGTAGCGGTAAAGGAGATTCTCCAGGGAGGCTCTGCCAACGCACCGAATCTTCACTTAGCAATTAACTGTGTTGGGCTGTTGCATAGTGAGCAGCAGCAGCCCGAAAAAGCGCTCAGGCAGCTTAATTCAGAGAACTTACTGACCTACTTTCAGATTAACAGCGTCGGTCCAGCGCTGCTTGCAAAGCATTTGCTAGGTTTGTTTAGGCACGCTGAGCCTAGCATCTTTGCTACTATTTCTGCGAAGATCGGCAGCATTGGCGATAATCGTATCGGTGGGTGGTATGGATACAGAGCCTCCAAAGCAGCGCTGAACATGTTTCTGAAAACGGCGGCTATTGAATACAGTCGGCGTAGCCCGAAGACAATCATCGTGATGCTACACCCTGGTACAACAGACACAAGACTCTCGAAGCCTTTTCAAAGAGGGGTTTCACCCGAAAAATTATTTTCTACCGAGAGAACTGTCACTCAGCTATTGAGCGTTTTAGAGAAGGTTACGATCAAAGAGAGCGGTGAGTTTTTCTCTTGGGACGGTAGTCGATTACCCTGGTAGTAGCTGACGCACTTTGCAAGATATTCGCTGACGTAAAGTGCCTTTGTCGGGGCGATCGTATCGAACCGCAGGTCCGACTAGCGCTGGTGCAGTTTCTTCTTTTAGATAGCGATAGTAGAGAAAGAGATCGCGATAGGGAAAAAGAATATTTTGCCCGCTGCAAACTTGCTGAAAGAACTTAGCGCCGATGCCGATATAGTGCAGGTACGTGAGCTGTTCTGCGCTGTCCAATAGAACGTGATCTTTCTCAAAAAAGTGATCGGATGTGACGCAGCATCCGGTTCTCTTTTCTGCTGGCAGATGCTGAGATAGATTGATTGCATCTATACCAGACTTCATCACCATGTAGTTCAAGATGGTCTGATCGGGTCCGTTAAAATATAAGATTTCTGAGTCTCCAGCTTCTAGCTGTTCTGCCAGCTCAGTCAGTAGCTCATCGGTGAACAGTCCCGCTTTGGCCGCATAGAGGCCCGCACAAAAAATTTCGGTTTCTAGGCGATCTGACTCAAAGACATCTGGCAATCTTCTAGAACTCACGTCGAAGACATGGCTTAAATCTTTGTACTGATAGTCGTAGGTGACAAAGTCGTGGTCATCTAAGCTATCGAACAGTCGATCAAACGAGTTCATTACCAAGATGTCTGCGTCTAGATAAACAAATCGCTCGAATGGGCCATCAAAGCAACAGAACCGACGGTGCATGCCCATACGGTTGACGCCTTCAATCCCTCTTTGGCTCCACACATCGAAAGCCATTGGATGCGATCGCCAAATTCGCTCTGCAAACTGTTCCCACTTGAGCAAAATCGCCTTATCTTCAAACCACTGAACCTGCTGATACTGTCGGGTTGCTAGCTTCGAGCGTTGAATCCTATCGTCATAGGGCACGATGCAGATAGGCATATCCCTACCAATGTTGCGCTCGATACTGTTGATCAGCGCAATCAGCTGATCGAACACAACATCATTTGCCAGTATATAGAGACCGCGAGCAATCCTGGTTTCAATCGTTTTATCCACGCCCTGTGCCATAGCTCGAAAAGACTCACTAAAAAACGCTAGATAGACCTTTTGAAGACAGTCGGTCTTCTAAAGTCCTGCTCGTAGAGTTCACAGTTACTGATCAAAACCTGCTGTCTTGCTGTGATTCCGCTGAAGTGTTGCTTGCAGATCGAACATAGTGTCTAGCCATCAACGAAAGCTTTACGGCAGTGAAACAGACTGCTGAAGCGGTGCTCGTAAATCCGGCCTCGTGTCTAGCTCGTGTCTAGAGGGATTGCGCCATTGCTATCAGCGGTCGGTAGAGCCTAGTAGAGCCTTTGGGAATTTTAAGCTCATGTTTGCGATCGCATTGCAACCGTATCGATCGCATTTCAAACACCGCTAGCGCCACATTACGTTTCGACGATTACACCTAGACCATCCAATTAAGAACATCACACTGAACATCACACTATGACTATGGCTCAGACTGTACCCCAGACAATGGCTCAACCTTGCTCCATCCAATTCTTTGGCCACAGATTGCAGTATCTACCCAGCTGCATAGCTGCCCTCGTAGCCACACTCTTACCCCTCGCTGCGCCATCCGCTCAGGCCGTCGAGCAGCCGCCTAGTCCCTGTGTTTACCAATGCAGCTCTAATCAGATTCGCTTTGTTCCCGGTCAACCGATCACCATCGAGTTCATCAACAAGACCAATGGACTGGTGCAGCTAGAGCGCATATTAGACCTACATTTGCCTCGGCTGATGCCGCAGACGGATTTTGTGATTGAGACGGTAGTTGGCGCTGATGACGAGATGTCACTAGTGTTTTGGGATGAGGAGAATAGGGCACTTCGCGCGGTGCTTCATCGCCCAGACGCGCAAACGCTGCAAGTGGAACTGCTGCCGAGCGGTCATGATAGCGATCGCGCTGTTCATGTCGCTAATGACGGCAGGGTCTTAGTGTATTAATCTGCATGACCTCTACGGTATTTTTGGAATCTCTCCTGGCCAGATGACACTTCTTTAAGGGCTCGTTAAACCTACTTTCGATCATCCGCTATATTAGAACAAACGATCTATAGCGTTGTCTTCTCTTGTGCAATCCCCCTCAAAGGTGTTGTAGAGTGCGAAGTCGACGCTATAGTGCTTTGGAGTAAATACTTTTTGACTCTGGTCTTTGTGGTCTAACGTGTCAGAACCGTCTATTGAAACGGCACTTGCTGGGGGAGAGGTGGCTCTGCCTAGCCCAACGCCGGCTTCTAAACCGCTTTTAAACTCGCCTGCTTCGGTCCCAGAGCAGCGGTGGCAAATTTTTCCTGCACAAAAATCGCAGGCTAGCAATATCGCCGAAGCGACGGCGCTTTCACCTCTGTTAGCTCAGGTTCTGATCAATCGCGGTATTTACACGCCAGAGCAAGCCTGGGAGTTTTTAGACCCTGAAACGATCCAATTGCCCTCGCCTCTAGATGAGTTTCCAGATCTAACGGGTGCCTTGGAGCTGCTGGTCGATGCGATCGCGATCAAGGAAAGGATCTTGATCTGCGGCGACTACGACGCTGATGGGATGACTAGCACAGCGCTATTGATGCGATCGCTCCGGTACCTGGGCGCGCAAGTAGACTATGCAATTCCAAGCCGCATGAGCGAAGGCTACGGTATCAATCAGCGCATCGTCGAAGACTTTCATGCCATCGGTGGCAGTATCATTCTTACTGTAGACAACGGTATCGCTGCCTACGCGCCTATTGCCCGTGCCAAAGAGCTGGGTCTCACGGTCATCCTGACAGACCACCACGATCTGCCCGAGCAGCTACCGCCAGCCGATGCCATTCTCAATCCCAAACTGATCCGCGAAGCCTCACCCTATCGAGGCGTTGCAGGCGTCGGCGTGGCCTATATTCTGGCTGTCTGTCTGGCTCAGCGCCTGGACAAAATGCAAGATCTCACTGCTACCTTACTGGCGCTATTTACCCTGGGCACGATAGCCGATCTAGCGCCGCTGACAGGCGTCAACCGCCGCTGGGTAAAAAGAGGCCTAAAGCTACTGCCCAAATCGCTTATTCCCGGTGTCCAGGCGCTGATTGAAGTCGCTGGCCTTAGTGAGGAAACGGCGCTGAGGCCAGAGGCTATCGGCTTTCGATTAGGCCCGAGGATTAATGCAGTTGGCCGGATCGCCGATCCGCAGATTGTGATTGACCTGCTGACCACAGATGATGTGGGCGTGGCCTTGCAGCGGGCGATGCAGTGTGAAGAAGCGAACTTGCTGCGCCGCGAAATGTGCCAAACCATTGAGACGCAAGCCGTAGAATGGTGCGACGCGCAGATTGAAGCGGGTCTACTAGATTTGCAAAAAGAGCGAGTGCTGATTGTCGTACAGCCTGAATGGCATCACGGCGTCATCGGCATCGTTGCTTCTAGGCTGGTAGAGCGCTACGGCGTGCCTGTTTTTATTGGTACGTACGAAGACAAAAACAGAAAAGAGATTCGCGGCTCTGCTCGGAGCATTCCAGAATTTAACGTATTTGAAGCGCTGAAGTTTTGCGATGACCTGATGGATAAATACGGCGGTCACCAGGCAGCCGGTGGCTTTTCTTTTCAGGCTAATCGGCTAAGGCAAATCAAGTCTCGCCTCAGCAATTTTGCCCGCAAGCACCTCCAGCTAGATCATCTAAAGCCGCTGATTGTCATAGATGCTCATGCGCCTTTAGCAGCGACGAATTTGGAACTGTATCAGCAGATCGATCAGGTTCATCCCTGCGGCATACAGAATCCAGACCCGGTGTTTTGGACTGCGGCTGCCTCAATCGTAGAGCAGAAGGTAATCGGAAAAAACAATGACCATCTCAAGCTGACCGTGGCCCATGCCGCGACCGACGATGCCAAAAAAGTGGTGATGAAGGCGATCGCCTGGCGCTGGGCCGAACACTATCCGCTTCCTAGGATCGTAGACATTGCCTACAAGCTACGTCTGAACGAATGGAAAGGTCGTCGCACCGTAGAACTAGAGTTAGTCGGCGTGCGTCCTGCCCGTCCTACTCCTCGCCCGGACGCAGGTATTCGTCCCTGGTCAGACAGTCAGTCGGCCCAGCAATCCAGCAGGCAGTCAGATAAACAGCCGGAGCTAAGTCTTACCCAAAATCTATCAAGCCCAACTATTGAAGAATCAGCTCCAAATTTTGAAGACTCACGAGAAGCGACCAAAGAAGTCGCCAAAGAGCTAATTGAAGCGCTACAGCCTAACCCACCCCTTATTGACCCATCCCCCTCTTCTAGCTACTCATCAACTGATTCTTCTGCTGACACTGATTCTTCTGCTGACACTGACTCTTCTACTTATAAAGAGGCAAAGCTTGCTACTCCATCAGCTCGCCTTACCGAACTCATCAGTCCAGATAAGCCTTCGATACCAGATGACGCTTCAACAAAGGAAGAGGAACCTCAAGACTCGTCTAGTTCCTTCTCGGTAGCTGAGCAGGATCTTTTGCAGTCGCAACATCAAGTCACAGGCGATCGCACCTCAGAAGGCGTCGGTTCTCTCCATGTCGAGTTCTACCACAGCAAGCGGCGCTACAAAGGCACCTTGGAAACCACTGGCAGTGAGAGACAGCTCACCATCGAGAATAGCGAAGGGCATCTGTTAGTAGTACTCATGAGTCAGCGGCAGGGATTTTTGTATCTGCCAGAAGCGGCACCACAGGCTGTAGATATCGCAGCGCTGACCTATTTCAACCTCATTCGTGCCGGACTTAGTGCGCTAGAGGTCAAGCAGAAAACGCAGTTACTAATTCAGCAGGAGGAGCTGCTAGCGCAAAAAGATGGTCAGATTGAGACGATGAAGGCTCAAATCGCCTTGCTAGAGGAAAAAATCACACAGCTCTCTGGCGAACAGCAGGCTCAGCTCTCGGTGCTCAAGTCTGAGATGGCGTCGCAAGAATCTACCATTCAAGGTCAAGAGGCCCATATCGAACGGCTGCAGGTGCAGGTAAGCCCGATGCCGATGCCGACAGCTGCTAACCTGCAAAAGCAAGTACGCAGCGCTCTCGGCGACGATGTCTGGTTTTGTCTGCAGGGCGCTAGTCAGCAGGATTTACTAGCTGCTTACAAAAACGATCAGCTCACCAGCACTAGCGGTTCTGATGCCAATATTGCTGACTACTCAGAAGCGGGTATCCGTCTGAGCTTCGCGGTAGAGCGTGAGGTCATCAAGCCGTTTTTTACTGACCTCTACAGCTTTTTGTTAGCGCAAGGGATAACAGAACTGGGGGGTATTTTACTAGGGCCGTCGCGCCAGTACACCATTGGCATGCTGCCACCGTTGCTAGCTGAGCGGTGGCGGTCTTTTCAGTCTGGCCAGCTGTCGGCGCGATCGCGTCCTGACTCAGGCATTTCTATGGTTAAGGTCAACGGCAGCAGGCAGGTGTCAGAGCGCGATCGCCGTCTGCTCACTCAATTTTTGGCTCAATGGGATCATCCGATGGCGGCCTGCCTTGTAAGCAAAGGAAAGCAAGCAGCTTCCAGCCTCGATCAAATCAGCAAGCTCCGTAACATCGCGGCCCACGGAGAAAGTTTTCTATACCGATGGCAGTACGAGCTTTTGCATCAGTTGATAGCTGGTAAGAATGGCAAGGGCGGACTCTTTCGACAAATCTTTGCGCTATGAACAACCTATTCTTTGGGTGTTCGTTTTTTCAGAGCGACTTTGCAGCTCTAAGCTGGCTAGAATCAAAACAGCCAGAGCCACCGTGCATCATCTAATAGTTCCCAGTAATTGCTAAGAACTAAGCACCGTTCTTGTAGAGAGTGCTGCAGATGCTACGAGACTTCGTAATAGCTTCAGACAGCCTGTGGAAAACTTTCAGCAAAAATTAGATAAGTATTTACACGGATCTGTATCTAAATTGACCGTATCTCAACTATTGCTGCTAGGGAATTACAGCCCTGTTCTCAGATTTTGTTTTTCATGAGATATCCATAGCGCTGAGCAACTTCTTACCAACATTCAAAGTTTTCCACAGAGTTTTCCACAGGTCTTTCCTCAGGCAAGTTAGTGCCTACCGGGGACGCTTGCATGAACTTTACAGGTAGCCTTCTATAGCTTCTAGCCGCGATTGGCTAACCGAACTCTTCTGACTATGACCGCCCCGCAGAGCAAAATTAGGATATACGGGCTGTAGACCAGTAGCCAAAGGCCAATCTGCAAAAGATCCGTCGTGAAACTGCCCATAGAATGGGTCGCTGAGCGCCAAGAATTAGCAAGCTGACGAGAGACCGCAGGTTGATCTGGTGTAGAGGCGATCGCGCTCTCCAAACTCAAGCTTATTGTTGAATAGCGCACCTGCGTCTGCAAATTCTGCTGCTGGGCCGCCATTTGTTCAATCGTTTGGCGGACATTACTCAGTTCTCTAGAGACCTCAAGCACGTCCGATATCTCACCAGAGCGCCCCATCAGCTCTTGCAGCGCTGCTTCTGACTTTCGCGCATTTTTTAGCCTCGCCTGCAAATCTACTAGCTGACTAGACACATCTTCGGTGCTGATTGATCGGCTGCGAACCTCACCTAGCTCAGTGAAAGCATCTAGCGTCAAGTCGAGTCTTTCTTGCGGCACCCGCATCTCAAAGCTAAGGGATCGCTGGCGATCGCCGCTGTCTTCCAGAGAAAGCAAATCGCCTTGCTGCTGCTGAATAATTTGGCGCACTTGCTCAAAGCTGTCTTCTACAGAAGTCACCCCTAACGATAGATAGGCTCGCTTGATCAACTGGGGTCTACTCGTTTGGGATCGCTCTGCTGATACATCGCTGGCCATATCTGCCTCTGGAGCGATCGGCGCAGCTTCATTACTGTCTACTTCTGCTGATTCTGCCAAATCTGCTTGGCTCTCGCTAGGGGCTTGAGCGCAGCTACCTAGGCTAAACGTTGCCAAAGCAGAACCAGTCAATAAAAGCGTCCAAAAGCGTTTCATAATCTGTCTGTCCCAGTGGTATCTGGGGATGTCTCTAGTCATAACACCACCAGCCTGACCTGCTTTCCAGACAAGTATTAGCTCGTTTCATGTTTGGAAACCTATAGAAGAAAAGCTCGTGCCTTAGCTTAGAGTGACCTGTACCTGTCAATTATCCGTTTTGAACACTTGTTTCAGCACGTCTAGCCGCGAACAGTTCCAATAGTCCACATGCGACTCAATTAACCCCTGTTCACTAATCTGTAGCTCAGTGCGTCCAGGGATGTGCAATCTCGAAGACCAGGGAACTGGCGGGTCCATATTCAGGGTCCACCGTAGCTCGATCAAAGAAGGCGCAGACGCTTCAATACTGTGCAGATCCATCTGCACATCGCCAAAAAACCAGTCAATAAAGCCAATCATTCGTCGAAAAAGCTCGACGCCTTTAAACGCATTCATCGGATCTTTGAACTTGACGTCTTCAGCGTAGAGACTGTAGGTCTGGTCTTTCGGAAATCTGGCGTAGTCTTGTCTCAACTGCTCGACGATTTGCTCAACTGTTAGTTTTTCCGCAGTTTTCATATCGCTATGTTTGGGTGCTATGCCCGGTCAATATCTACAGTAGGCCACAGGCGTTCTAGCTGCGATCGCCAAGCTGTCATGGCTTTTTCCTGATAGGCTTGCTCGCCCATATCGCCCATGATGCCTTCTGAATAGAAGCGATCTAGCGTTTTGATGGTGTCTTCTAGAGACTGGCCCTGAAGTTTGGCGGCGGTGATGATTTGAGTGATCTGCGATTCCATCAATCGAGAGAAGAAAACCTCTGCACCCTGCGATTTCATATCAGTTAGTTGATCGATGGCTCGCTTTAGTACTGGCAAGGTTAGGGTCTCAAAGTCGAACTGAGAAACGCCCCAAACGACATTTTGATGAAAAGCGTAGCGAGCTGCTTGGGTTTGGTCGAAGTTGGCTTCTAGCATCTGAGTGACGAATGACTGCGCCTCTGCAATTGGCATAATCGGCGTCATCAGCTTTAGTAGCGGGGAAGATGCGATCGCGATTAATCTCATCTTGTCCGTTTCTACCTGCCAGGCATCAGGGGGCGTGTGCTGAGCCGCCTCACCAAACCTATCGGTCAAAGCAGCTGTCAAATCATCGGGCGTCATATCAAAAGGAGAATGGCTATATATCTACAACCTAGCACCGACACCACAAAAGGCGGCCCATCAAAAGATAGACCGCCTAATTTCAGAGTTTTCAATTTTAGAGCTTGACTTGTCCAAGCCCATCGAAACTAGAAAGAGACTAGCTTAGTAGTCAAAGTCACCCATGCCAGCCCCTGCTGCCGCTTTATCGTCTTCAGCTTTATCGACGACGATGCACTCTGTAGTCAACACCATCGCTGCAATAGAAGCCGCGTTCTGTAAAGCAGAGCGAGTCACTTTCGCTGGGTCAACGATACCTGCCTCTAGCATATTGACGAACTCGTTAGTCGCCGCGTTGTAGCCAATGCTGGCATCTTTTTCTTTGACTCGCTCAGCAACTACCGCACCGTTTTGGCCAGCGTTCTCAGCAATTCGCTTCAGCGGCGAAGTCAACGCCCGAGTCACGATCATCGCACCGACTAGCTCTTCACCTGATAGGTTAGAAGTCGCCCAGGACTCCAATCCAGGAGAAAGGTGGGCTAGTGTTGTACCGCCACCAGGAACGATGCCTTCTTCAACCGCAGCTTTAGTCGCGTTGATCGCATCTTCTAAGCGAAGCTTGCGGTCTTTCATCTCAGTCTCAGTGGCCGCGCCGACCTTGATCACAGCCACACCGCCAGAGAGCTTAGCCAAGCGCTCCTGTAGCTTTTCGGTGTCGTAGCTAGACTCAGACTCATCAATCTGACGGCGAATTTGGTCGCAACGGCTTTTCACAGCGGCTTCGTTGCCTTCGGCCACCAGAGTTGTGCTGTCCTTGGTGATGGTGACGCGACGAGCAGAGCCAAGCTGTTCGAGCGTGACAGTATCAATCTTGAGGCCAGCGTCTTCAGTGATCAGCGTACCGCCTGTCAGAACGGCGATATCTTCAAGCATGGCCTTGCGGCGATCGCCAAAGCCAGGTGCTTTGACCGCAGCCACATTCAGCACACCGCGCAACCGGTTGACGACCAGAGTCGCCAGCGCTTCCTTCTCAATATCTTCAGAGATGATCAGTAGAGGGCGACCGCCGCGAGCAACTTGCTCAAGCACAGGTACCAGATCCTGCACAAGGGCGATTTTCTTGTCGGTAATCAGAATGAAGGGCTCATCGAAAGCGGCTTCCATCCGCTCAGGATCAGTGACAAAGTAAGGAGAGATATAGCCCTTGTCGAAGCGCATCCCTTCAGTAATTTCGAGTTCGGTGAACATCGACTTGCCTTCTTCTAGGGAGATAACGCCTTCGCGGCCTACTTTCTCCATCGCGTTGGCAATCATTTGACCGACTTCTTCGTCGTTACCCGCAGAGATAGAGCCGACCTGGGCGATCGCATTAGAATCACCCACTGGCTTGGCCTGCTCAGCAATTTTGTCTACGAGGTAAGCAGTCGCTTTATCGATACCGCGCTTGAGTGCGATCGCATTTGCACCCGCAGCCACGTTACGCAAGCCTTCTTTTACAATCGCATGAGCCAGTACGGTCGCAGTGGTTGTACCATCGCCAGCCGAATCATTGGTCTTAGAAGCCGCCTGACGAATCAGGGCAACCCCTGTATTCTCAACGTTATCTTCCAGCTCAATTTCCTTCGCAATGGTCACACCGTCATTGACGATCTGAGGAGAGCCAAATTTCTTTTCGAGAACGACGTTGCGTCCTTTGGGTCCGAGGGTGACTGCCACCGCTTCAGACAAAATGTCCATACCGCGCTCTAGCGCCCGGCGGGCATTTTCGTTATAGATGATGCGTTTTGCCATAGTTGTATAGGGAGAGTATTAGTGAAATGAACAAGATGAACCAATAGCTAGGAATCAGTCGCTATAAAAAGCTAAGAAAACAGCTGACTAGTGAAGTTGACTGGGAAGTCGCCGATTAATAAGAAACGGTTGCCAGAATGTCCTTTTCAGAAAGCAAAATGTACTCACCGCCTTCCATCTTGATCTCAGTACCCGCGTACTTGGAGTAGAGCACCTTGTCGCCGACGCTCACATCCATTGACTGACGGCTACCGCTCTCGTCTACCTTGCCAGGGCCAACAGCTGTGATTTCGCCAACCTGAGGCTTTTCCTTCGCTGCATCAGGCAGGATAATACCGCCAGCAGTCTGCTCTGCCGACTCACTGACTTTGACAAATACGCGATCGCCCAAGGGCTTGAGTGTTGCTTTACCTAAAGAGATAGCTGCCATTGTGACTTCTCCGCTGTGAATCCAAATAATGTTGTGCTTGTCCCGATCCAGTAAATGACACTGATATCGGCACGATTAAAGCCCAGCAAAGTGATCAGTTGCGATCTTCGCAGGGCTCTATAAAGAGGTTTAAAAGCAAGAGTTAGCACTCTCTGCTGTTGAGTGCTAATCTATCGAACCGCACGAGGCGAATGCAACGGGACAAGCGGTGCGGGTTACCGAACTAAGAGAACGATAAGGTTCATTCATCATTCCTACTTCATACTTTTTAAAGCTTGTCATCTAGTGATAATCTTGAATATGGCGCGAGCTGATCTTAATTAAGAAGTCACATTTGGCGTTGCTTTGGTTAGATCGCTCTTAGGCGCGGTATCAGCTAAAACGTAGGACAGGCGCACAGAATGGTCTCCACCGCAGAGAAAACAAACACTGGCTACATCACTCAGATTATTGGCCCAGTTTTAGACGTTAAGTTCCCCAACGGCGAACTTCCAAAGATTTATAACGCGATCAGAGTCACTGGCACAAATCCGGCTGGTCAAGAAGTTGCCGTTACTTGCGAAGTGCAGCAGCTACTGGGCGATTCTCAAGTTCGCGCGGTCTCGATGAGTTCTACCGATGGACTCGTGCGCGGCATGGAAGCCGAAGACTTAGGCGGTCCTATCAACGTTCCCGTCGGTAAAGCGACCCTAGGCCGAATCTTCAACGTACTAGGTGAGCCTGTAGATGAACAAGGCCCAGTCGAAGCAGAATCTTCGCTGCCTATTCATAGAGCCGCCCCCAAGCTTGTTGATCTGGAGACAAAGCCTGCTGTATTTGAAACCGGTATCAAGGTTGTAGACCTACTCGCTCCCTACCGACGCGGTGGTAAGGTTGGCCTCTTTGGCGGGGCTGGCGTAGGTAAGACCGTTCTGATTCAAGAGCTGATTAACAACATCGCCAAAGAGCACAGCGGCGTGTCTGTATTTGGTGGGGTCGGTGAGCGTACTCGTGAAGGCAACGACCTTTACAACGAATTTATTGAGTCTGGTGTGATCAACGCCGACGATCTTAGCCAGTCAAAAGTCGCTTTGGTGTACGGCCAAATGAACGAGCCGCCCGGCGCTCGTATGCGCGTCGCGCTATCTGCTTTGACCATGGCGGAGTACTTCCGTGATGTCAACAAGCAGGACGTACTGCTGTTCGTAGACAATATCTTCCGCTTTGTACAGGCAGGTTCTGAAGTATCAGCCCTGCTGGGCCGGATGCCTTCTGCGGTAGGCTATCAGCCAACGCTAGGTACCGACATGGGCGACTTGCAAGAGCGGATTGCCTCTACCACTGATGGATCGATTACCTCTATTCAAGCGGTATACGTCCCTGCGGACGACCTGACTGACCCTGCACCTGCTACCACATTTGCTCACCTAGATGCGACTACAACGCTTTCTAGGGCGCTGGCTTCAAAGGGCATTTATCCGGCTGTAGATCCTTTGGATTCTACCTCTACCATGCTTCAGCCAGACATTGTTGGCAGTGAGCACTATGGCACTGCTCGTGCAGTCCAATCCACCCTCCAACGCTACAAAGAATTGCAGGATATCATTGCAATTCTAGGTCTTGATGAGCTTTCTGAAGAAGACCGTCAGGTAGTTGCTCGGGCTCGCAAGATTGAGAAATTCCTTTCTCAGCCTTTCTTTGTGGCAGAAGTCTTTACGGGTATGTCTGGTAAATACGTCACGCTAGAAGAAACTATCAAGGGTTTCAACATGATTCTAGATGGTGAGCTAGACGATGTTCCTGAGCAAGCTTTCTACCTGAAAGGCGGTATCGAAGAAGTGATCGAAGCGGCCCAGAAGATGAAAGAAGACGCTGCTAAGTAACGTTCAAGTAACGTTCGCACACCCCTACTGAACTTCGTTTTGTAGGGGTACTCCTTTAACAACATTATTTCGAGAATGCTATGTCTTTAGTCGTGCGCGTGGTTGCGCCTGATAAAACAGTTTGGGACGACGAAGCTGAAGAGGTGATTTTGCCTAGCACTACTGGCCAGCTTGGCATCTTAGGGGGTCACGCACCTTTGCTGACTGCATTAGATACGGGTGTATTGCGGGTGCGCTCGGCTGAAGGCTCGAAAGAGTGGACTGCGATCGCACTCACTGGTGGATTTGCAGAAGTCGATGAAGACGAAGTCACTATCCTGGTCAACGGCGCAGAACGCGGTGACAGTATCGATCAAGCCGAAGCCGAGAAAGCTTACGCAGCCGCTCAAGAGAAAGCAAGTGGCCTAGCCGCAGAAGATCGCCAGGGCATATTCAAGGCGAATCAGGCTTTAAAAAAGGCTCGCGCTCGCTTGCAAGCAGCAGGCGGCAAAATCTAGCTAAGCCGCCCCAGTAGAAAGTATCAGCTAGAAAGTATCAACCTAATCGCTACGGATGCAACTTTGACGTCATTCGTAGCGATTTTGTGTTGTTTTGAGTGACTACTATTTAGGATGCAAACATGAAAGGTACCTATTGAGCACTGGACTATGGCCAAGCGACCCACGTTTCCAGGTATAAATCCGCCCTTATCCGTTCGTAGAATCAGCCAACGTGAGCGACTTAGCTGAGGAGATGAGAAATCCTACCTGCGGTGGACGAACGTACTTAGGGTTTCAAGGTTAACTGATATTGACTGGGTAAAAACCAAGACAAAAGTGTCATTGAAAGCATTTCATGGTCAGGATTAACCAACTAAAAACTCTGTTGCTGCTAGCGCTACTTAGCGGATTGATTGTAGCTGCTGGCTATCTGCTAGTGGGCAATGAGACGGGTCTGTACTACGGCCTAGCCTTTGCAGCCTTTAGCAGCTTTGGTTCTTGGTACTATTCTGACCAAGCTGCCCTGTCTGCGTTCAAGGCGCAGCCGACAGAGCGAGCAGACGCACCTGAGCTGTATGCGCGGATTGAGAGTTTGTGTGATCGCGCCGATCTTCCCCATCCTAAGCTATACATCGTCCCGTCTGAATCACCCAATGCCTTTGCTACGGGGCGCGATCCTGAACATGCTGCGATCGCCCTTACCCAAGGCATCATCGACTTGCTTTCTGCCGACGAACTAGACGCAGTTATCGCCCACGAACTCACCCACGTCCGTAACCGAGATACCCTCACTCAGGCAGTCGCTGGCACACTTTCAGGCGCACTGACTTATCTAGGCCGCATTCTTACGATCGGCGCTTTGTATTTTCCTGTCGCTAGAGGCATTGGCCGCAAAGCTAATAATCCGCTCGCCATTTTGTTCTTGCTAATCATTGGCCCTTTCAGTGCTGGGCTGCTACGTATGGCCATCTCTAGAACCCGAGAATACGCCGCAGACGAGGGAGCCGCAGAAATTACGGGCAATCCTCTTGCATTGGTTCGCGCCCTTCAAAAGCTAGAAGAGATGGGTCAAAAAGTTCCCATCCATGGCAATCCAGCCTTTGCGCCACTATTCATCGTCAACCCTCTTTCCAAAAAAGGTCTAATGAAGCTGTTTCTGACTCACCCACCTACTGAGGACAGAATCGAGCGGCTTGAGGAAATGGCGAAAGGAATAGAACCTTCTACCAAGGCTTCTAAAACGATGAGTCCTGCTGTCTAGAGAAAGTAGGCAGTAGGTGCCTGAATGCATTGCGCCGCGTTATATCTTTTATCTGTCACTTAGACCCATGCCCTTGAGGGTCAAAGTCAATAGACAAAGACGTTAGCAAATCGACAAACGCTCGATTCGAGATTAACAAAAGCATTCGACTGAGCTGCTGACAGAAGATCTTCGATACCTTAGCCGAAGTTCCCTCTGGATGAACGCTCATAAACCCATGAGCAACCGCATGCCTCAAAGCGGTAGCTACAATCAGAACGTTGTCGTGTTTGCCTTGCTGAAAGGCAATGAGCTTATCTCTCAGCTTGTTGTGACTTACCGTTTTGATCAAAAACTGAATGATCGCGTCTGATTCCCTAAGGCCAATAGCCGGAGACACGGCCCAGTCAGCCCATCGATCGCTCAAATGCTGCTTAGGATTAGTTGGCTTTACCGCTTTGTGAAATTGCTCAAGCGCACTGTAGGCCAGGAACACCTTTAATACTGCGCCATAGGCGTCCGTCGTATCTTTCGCATAGCCATCTGCATCAATACCGTTGAAAGCTTGTGCCAGCCGATACCTAGCAGCAAACTGATTCAGCTCGGATAGAGAAACGTTCTCTGGTAAGTTCAAAGGCTCGTTGCGGCGACACCACTGACAGAAGACCTTCCAATAAGACGGGTTTGACATCTATAGCGTTTTTCATTTGCTCACTACACTATGAAAGGCTACACCCCTGGTTCCATAACGCAAAGTGCCATAGCTGATTCAATCACATCATAAAAAACCCTCCGAGCAAATCTGTCAGAGGGTTCCTTCGTATCCATGATCGTCACTTTATCGAATAGGTACACGCTATAATCACGAGCTACCAGTGAAAGCAACTTCAGGGAATTTCTTTTGAGCTTCGGTCATTGGCTTTGTTTTGCCTTCTTCTTGCCAATAGTTGATAATCTCAGTGGCCTTGTTCAAGAGGCCGACACTCTCTTCATCGGTGATCCAAGATTTAGATTCAATTTCTGTTTTTAGCTGTTCCCAGGCATCATTGCGGGGCCAGAAAAAATAAGACGTTAGCGGACTAGTGCCTTTACCCACTACCTGATCGACTGCCAGGGCAACGTCTTTATCTAACCAAAGTACTTTCAATATGAATCGGGCATCCGATTCAGGCGTAGTAGCCGTAGACTCGACAGACTCCAAGCGAAAACCTCCAATTGCAATCCCCTAAAAGGATATAACTACAGTCTCTTACTTTAGCATAGGTTAGTTGGAGTATCTCTTTAAATTAGTATTCGCACGATGTCTATCACGCTCATCACTGGCCCTAGTCGCTCTGGTAAAAGCGAATGGGCTGAACGGCTAGCTGACCAAAGTGCCACACGCAACCAGCAGCAGGTTGTATATATCGCCACGGCCCAAACAAGCTCTAAGGATGCGGAGTGGCAGCGTCGGATTGAAAAGCACCGCACACGACGTCCTGTCGTTTGGCAAACCGAAGAGGTGCCGCTCGCACTGGCGGATGCCATTCTTTTATCTAGAGAGAGTGTCGATAGCAAAGTTCCTCCCTGCCTGCTTATAGATTCGCTGGGCACCTGGCTAGCGAACTTAATCGAGCAAGACGACGACAGTTGGGAAAGCTCGCAACAGGCGCTGATAGAGGCGTTGAAGCAGACAGAGGCAGATGTGATCTTGGTGGCAGAAGAGACGGGTTGGGGGGTGGTGCCTGCCTATGCGTCGGGTCGGCGGTTTCGCGATCGCCTAGGTGATCTTAGCCGCGCCATCGGTCAAATTTCTACCGAGGTCTATCTAGTTACCGGCGGCTATGCTATCAGCCTCAAGCAGCTAGGCATTCCTATCAATGGCTAGCGATCGCTATAGAGATAGCTTAGAAAATTCTTAATTATTCTGAGCGAAAATAGAAGCCAGACGATCACCAAAGCTAAAATCTACACAGTTCGATATTCACTTTAAGAATCTAAGTTTTCTACAGCAGCGCTTTATCAGGTTGTGTTATCAGGTTGTGAATTTATGGCCTCCTCGACCCAAGTCAAAAACTATTTAGCCTATTGGTTGCAGTTAGGCAAGCCAATTGTCACTGCCGACGGTCAGATCGTCTGTCAACCAAAGAAGGTGATTCATGGCGATCGCTTCAGCACCGAATTTGAAGACTGCTGGGCGAAAGTTATGAGTAGAGAAGGGACGGGCTACTACCTTAGAGGCACAGACCAAAGCATTGCAGATCTGCTTTCTCCAGGATGGGAAATGGCTAGCTGCGCTCGCTGCAACATGATTGTTCCTACGCCAGAGGTACTGATTAACACATTTCCTTGCCCTTGCCATGACTTGGCCGACTGGCCTAACGAAGAAGTTCCTCAGCCGCGACTGCCAATCAATAGTCAAAAGCGTCTTAGTCAGATTCAACAGCGCATGGCATCCAAATTTGACAGCGACTGAACTTGCTAGCGACTGAGAGATAGATGTGTAATTAGCAATCGATACCGGGCGTCTACTGTACTGGGCATCTACTGTACTAAGCGTTTGCCACTAGTATCTAACACCGATTGATAGCGCTTACTATGCACAGCAAGCAGCTTATCTGCAGACAACGCATCTAAACCGCCACCTTTTCTAGAACTTTCTCATCCTCTCGCACGATGTCATAAGTGAAGAAGTCTTTAGCCATTAGCGTGTTAGAGAAGATAGCCTTAGCTTCTGTGAGTAGATCCTCAAACTCTATAGCGTTTCCTGGCGCATATCGAGGGCTAAAGTGAGTCATAATCAGCTGCTTAACCTGGGCGGCTAGGGCAACTTGTGCCGCCATCGTGGACGTGGAATGCATACGCTGATAGGCCAATTCAGCATCCTGGTGGGCGAAAGTCGCTTCGTGAACTAGAACGTCTGCCTGGTCTGCGAGCTCAATAGCGCTCTCACAAAAGACAGTATCCGTGCAGTAGGCAAACTTGCGGCCCCGAATAGTCGGGCCACAAAGATCCGCGCCATTGATGATGCGCCCATCTGCGAGGGTAATCGCTTCACCTCGTTTGAGCTTTCCATAGAGGGGCCCAGGAGGGATGCCTAGCGCAGCGGCGCGTTTCACATCGAAGTGACCTGTACGATCCTTTTCCTCGATCCGATAGCCGTGCGCTGGGATACGGTGCTTGAGTCTTTGGCAAACGACTTTGTAGTCTTCGTCCTCGTAGACAGTGCCAGGTTGGGTGATATGAACCTTGATGGGATAAGAAGATTGCGTTTTGGAATAGCGGCGGCAGGCATCTAGGTATTTACCTAACTCAGGCGGACCGTAGATATCGATTTGCTGCTGTCCGGTCCCTGCCATACCACAGCTCGCGAGCAGCCCTGGCAACCCAAAGATATGGTCGCCATGCATGTGGGTGACAAAGATTCGGCGGATTTGGCTGGATTTAAAGTCGCTTCTTAGAAACTGATGTTGGGTACTTTCTCCGCAGTCAAATAACCAGATTTCGCCCCTTTGCGGCAGGCGCAAAGCGACACTAGATACGTTACGGGAGCGAGTTGGCACCCCTGAACTGGTTCCTAAAAAAGTAATCTGCAAAGCTCTGAAGCCTTTTAATACGCCTTATCTATATTGACAGAGATGTTGGTCATCAGGCTCGATTTGGATTTTCCTCTGTGTTTCTGGTCATTTAGTCATGAGCATGTCAGAGTTCACAGATATTTGAGCATTTTTCCTGGCGCGATCGCCCGCCACCATCTAGGGTCGTAAATCGCCTGAAATGACTTGTTTCAGGAAGTTTTGAGAAAAGTAGCCAGCCAAAGCCAATACTGTTATTTCATGAAGTCATCAGCGCTTATTTGAAATGATGAAGATTTATTACTAGAAAAATGGTAATTCTTGATACACTAATCCTCGGAGCACAGCAAGGTCTTTTATTTAGTCTTATTCAGCTAATCAGCTACGGCTAATTCCAAAGTTTTCTTGTCCGCACTGCTGTATGGGAGTACGCAGTCGAGCTTCCTCTTCTTGAAGAGAACATCAGCTAGAAATCGATCAAAAGCACTTAGAACTCTCTAGGTGCTTTTTTATAGCTAGCTAGCGGACGTATGCGCTTTGCTATATGACCAGGGTTTTACCATTAGCAGAGTGTGTGGAGCGGAATGGCGAATGCTATATCAGCGCTATTTTTTGTTGTCGCAGTGACGGAATAAAGACTGATAATAAATGAGTTGCTTTTCCTAACCATACTTTGAGTTCTTCTGCTGACAAGCCTCTAATCATGCTCGTAGATGGTCATTCACTGGCCTTTCGCTCTTACTATGCGTTTGCCCGCAGCCGTGACGGTGGCCTTAGAACCTCTACTGGGATTCCGACGAGTGTTTGCTTTGGCTTTTTGAAGTCGTTGATGGACAACTTAGAAGCGCAGCAGCCAGACTATGCAGCGATCACTTTCGACTTATCAGAACCGACATTTCGCCACGAGATCACTGACACCTATAAGGCCGGACGAGCTGAAACCCCAGAAGAATTTACTGAAGATGTGGAGAATCTGAAGGCGCTGCTGGGTGCGTTTCAGCTACCTATTTTCTCCCTTTCTGGCTACGAAGCCGACGATATGATCGGTACGCTAGCCGTGCGGGCAAAAGCAAAGGGCTATTGCGTCAAAATCCTCAGCGGTGACCAGGATCTGTTTCAGCTAATCGATCCAGAAGAAGCTATCAAGGTGATGTACTTGAGTACTACCTTTGGCAGTAAAACCAGCACTACTAAAGAGTATGGCAATGCCGAAGTGCTTGAAAAGCTCTCTATCCTGCCTTCTCAGGTTGTTGATTACAAGGCGCTCTGTGGTGATACCTCTGACAATATTCCAGGGGTTAAAGGTATTGGGAAAAAAACGGCAGTTAAGCTGCTAGATACCTACGGCGACTTGGAAACAATCTACGCTTCGATTGACGAGCTGAAAGGCGCGGTTAAAAAACGGTTGGAAACAGGCAAGGAAGATGCCGCCCAATCAAAGCGCCTAGCGAAGATTAAAACGGACGTGCCACTAGAAACAGATCTAGAGACTTGCAAGCTAGAAGGGTTCAACCCGGAGGATGTGATTCCGGCATTAAAGCGACTAGAGCTTCAGCATTTTGTAAATCGGCTGAGCAAGCTGCAGGCGTCTTTTGGCGGTGAGTCTGACTATCAGCCAAGACCTAAGACAGTCTCGATCGTAGAGGAGCTGCCAGAGGGTTTTGAAGATCCAGATCTGGCCTTTTTTAGCGCAGAAGAGACGGATGCTGTCGCCAGTATGGGTCTAGACTCTGTAGACATTCAGCCGCTAGTAGTGACAACTGAGCAGCAACTGAAGCAGCTAGTTAAAACGCTCAAAACGCAAACCAACGCTGAGCAGCCGGTGGCGTGGGATACAGAGACAAATTCGATCGATCCGCTAGAGGCTGATTTGGTCGGCATCGGCTGCTGCTGGGGTGAGGGATCGACGGATCTAGCCTATATTCCGATCGGGCATACGGTGGGAGAGCAGCTTGGCGCGGAAGCGGTACTCAATGCGCTAAAGCCGATACTAGAAGATGAGAAGTACCCAAAGGCGTTTCAAAATGCGAAGTATGATCGACTGGTACTGAGGCGAGCAGGTGTGACTTTAGCAGGTGTCGTGTTCGATCCGATGCTGGCTAGCTATGTGTTGAATCCTGAGAATAGTCATAATCTATCGGATCTAGCCCTGCGATATTTGGAGCTGACCACGGTTGGCTATACGGATCTGGTGCCGAAAGGCAAGACGATTGGAGAGATTGCGATCGCAAAAGTTGCTCAGTACTGCGGTAGCGACGTCCACACTACCTACCGTCTTGTGCCTCTACTAAAGGCTGAACTCAAAGAATCGACCGAGCTAGCGGCACTCTACGCAGATGTAGAGCTACCCGTTGAGCCGGTTCTAGCCACGATGGAGGCAACAGGCATTCGGATCGACAAAGACTACCTAGACAAATTCTCCAAACAGTTAGAAAGCGATCTGGCAACTATTGAAAAATCAGCTTATGAGGCGGCTGGAGAAGCGTTTAACCTAGGCTCACCAAAGCAGCTCAGCGAACTGTTCTTTGAAAAGCTCGGACTCGATAAGCGTAAGTCACGCAAGAATAAAACTGGCTATTCGACCGATGCAGCGACCCTAGAAAAGCTACAGGGCGATCATCCGGTCGTCGATAGCGTAGTGGAATATCGCACGCTATCAAAGCTGAAATCGACCTATGTAGATGCCTTACCGGCGCTGATCAGGCCGAACACAGGCCGCGTTCATACCGATTTCAACCAGGCCGTTACTACTACAGGTCGCCTGTCTTCTTCTAATCCCAACTTACAGAATATTCCAACGCGCACTGCCTTTAGCCGCCAGATTCGTCAGGCTTTCTTACCGAAAGAAGGCTGGCAGCTAGTTGCGGCAGACTATTCTCAAATCGAGCTGCGAATCTTGGCGCATCTAAGCGAAGAACCGATCTTGATCAAGACATATAGAGAAGATGAGGACGTTCACCGATTAACCGCAACGCTGCTGTTTGATAAAGACAAAGACGAGATTACGCCCGAGCAGCGGCGCATGGCCAAAGTCATCAACTTCGGCGTGATCTACGGCATGGGTGCGGCCCGGTTTGCACGCGAGATGGACATCCATCGCCTAGATGCCAAGACATTTATCGATCGCTTTAACCAACGCTATCCAAATGTGTTTGAGTATTTGCAGCAGATGCAGCGAGAGGCGATCGCGCACGGATACGTCAAAACCATCGCCGGACGCCGTCGCTACTTCAACTTCACTACCCGCAGTTTGCAGGCGCTTAGAGGTACAGATCCCCAAGAAATTGATCTGAGCAGTTTACGGACTAATGGCTACGACGCTGGTTCACTCAGAGCCGCCGCTAACGCTCCGATTCAAGGATCTAGCGCCGACATTATCAAAATTGCGATGATCCGTTTGCATGATCTGCTCAAAGACTATCAGGCAAACATGCTGCTGCAAGTCCATGACGAGTTGATATTTGAAGTACCGCCTGATGAGTGGGAAGTACTGCAGCCGAAGATTGAGCAGACTATGGAAAACGCAGTTCAGTTAGCTGTGCCGTTGAAGGTTGAAGCTCAGGCCGGTAAAAATTGGATGGATGCGAAGTGAGAGAACGCTACGCGCCCAGAGATTGCGCCCAGAGATCGCGCCTAAAAATGAAGACTTAGTTGAGCCAATCAACACAAACTGTTTCGATGTGAAAGGAATTCAACATATTTACTTAGAACTAGAAGCTCGAATCAAACAGTTATCTTGATAGATGCAAGAGACTCTCAGTATATGTACTGCTAACTTGCTTGTACTTGATGCAGTTATCTATAAATTTAGCTGTAATCTCGCATCTACTGAAGACGGCTAGAGAACTAACTTTCTACGCAATCTCACTATCCACTACCAGCTATGGGTTGGGTGATACTGAAAACGTCGAAGTAATAAATCTCACAAGTAACGCTCAGAAAATCTGATGCTTAAAAGGTGTTTATTACTCGAATATCGCTCTCCCATACATAAAGGACATCATTATGAAACGGCTCTCTTTGACTCTAACGGCTGCTACTGTTGCACTAGCTGCACCATTCGTTGACGCACCCCAGGCGCAGGCCGCTGCCTTCAACGACGCATCGTTGCCTGTCTTCAGCGAGCTCACGATCGACACCATTACGGCAAAAGTGACCAAAGGCATTAACCTAACCGATGATTCCACTGGATCTTTAGGTGCGTTCTCAGACTTTTACTACAGCGATGGTGTCACAACTCTCGACTTTAATAGCGCTCCGCAAGCGGTTGCAGGCCAAGAGAACGCCTACACCTTCGGAGATGATTCTATGGTGTTCACTTTTGATAAAGAAATGGGCAAAAACGGGTCCAAGGTTCGCAGTGACAGATGGGCACCGTCAGGCGCTAATGGCGAGAGAAACGAGTCTGATTATCTTAGTATCTTCCCTGGTAACGCGCTCACCATTGATCTCGAAAATAGCTTGAACTACTTCGGCATGAATTGGGGTGCTTTGAGTCGGAATAACACTTTCGAGTTCTTCCAGGTTGACGATAGCGGTAGTGAAACTAGCCTAGGCATGTTCAACTACGATAAGCTGTTCTCTCAATCAGGCGATTCTGTTCTACCAACGCTAGCAGAGCATCAAAACGAGTACAACGGATACGTTCACTTCTATGCTAACGATGCGGGTGGACTATTTAATCGCATTAGAGTTAGCCAGGTTGATCGGGATGGCGGCGGTTTTGAAACAGATAACTACTCCTTCCGCGTTAGCGATCGATCCTTCGACTTCGAGACAGGTCAAGATGCCACTGACGTTCCTGAGCCTTCTGTTCTGCTTGGATTAGGCGCAGTAGTTGCTGGTCTAGCAGCTCGTCGTCGTAAGTCACTTGCCGCTATGTAATAGCTGATCATCTTCTGAGATCTAAGCAGATAGAGTAGAACTAAAAAGCCTGGTCTTTTTGCGACCAGGCTTTTTCTTTTCTATGCAACGCTTTTCATTCAATACACGCATTTTCTCCTTGCGATCGCGCCAGCATCAGCCGGGCGAAAAGCACCATCTTTCAACATCACGTTCCTTCCATCATCGATAGCGAGCAAAGGGACTTTTCCCTAGGCTAGCCACAAAGCCTTTCCACTGCAGTCTAGAAGTGTTGCCGCCTACAGTAATCTGTTGATGTATTAGCGGATTGCTATGCGCTTAAGCCGCTGCACGTGATTAGGCGGGTATGTACGGAAGAGACATACGGAGAGACTTTATTTCTGTTGTGAAGCAAGCATAGATCGCTTGCCACTACGTACTTGCGAAGTATGTCTTGCGGCTGCATCCCTCTATACATAATGGTTTTAGAGATGCGTACGTGTATTATTCTCCACGGATTAAGCGCTATATTTCTCTGATGAATCTACTTAGCTAAGTCCTTATTAGCCTTGTCCCACCGCTGTTTATGAGCCAGTACTTACTCATATCTTTAATCGTAGTTCCGTAGGCTTCGGGAACGGAAAAGGGCAGGTAACAAATTAAATTTAGTATGTAAACTTTTATACCAGCTAGAACTACATCGCATGAAATCAACCTTACTAAAAACAGTCCTCGTAGGAACAAGCCTTGCATCTGTGTCTTTGACCGCAGCGGCTAGACCTGCTGATGCCTTTGTCATCACCAATACATCAGGAAGCTTTGACAACGTCACACTAACGGACGGCACTAAAGTAGGAACCTTTGGAGAAGCCGCTAGCGACAGTAACAAGGTCCTTTTTAGAAACGTGAATGGAGAGAATCAAGTCCGTTGGGGGCAGCCTGCTGACCGTTATGCAAAGGAGACTCAGTGGGATCTAGAGACAAAGGAAGTTGAGATAGGCGAATGGAAAAATGC
The DNA here is from genome assembly GCF_015207105.1 of cf. Phormidesmis sp. LEGE 11477. Classification (GTDB taxonomy): domain Bacteria; phylum Cyanobacteriota; class Cyanobacteriia; order Phormidesmidales; family Phormidesmidaceae; genus Phormidesmis. The sequence continues at coordinate 8,246 of NZ_JADEXO010000016.1, read as the reverse complement.
ATACCGCTGGAGGCGATCGCGTTTTGGAGGATGGTATAAGGAATGGTACAAGGAGTATGTTGTAACCGGCACGAAAACTGTTGAGCAATGGGTTGACAACAGCTATTGGAGAGAGACCGGTGATGACGATAAAAGTGGACTAGGTTTTGCTGGCGTCAGTAATCTTGATTTAGATATTGGTGAAGTATTTAATATTGGATCGCTCACGCATTACAACCAAACTATTAAGAGCAACGTTGCCTTTGGTGTGAGTACAGATTTTCAGCTAGAGCTGGACTTTGGTGATGTTATCGGTGCTCAAGAATTCAACTTCACCTTCTCTATTGATGAAACTTTAAACTCTCAAGAAGTCTGTCCTTATCTAACAGTTGATGGTGGTGGCTGCTCCGACCAAATCAAATGGGACTTTGCACTTGACCAATCAAATTCCTTCGACTACGAAGGAGAAGAGTATACGCTAGAGCTAGTCGGCTTCTCTGAGCAGGTTGCTGCCAACAGCATTGTTGATAATTTTGTTTCACAAGAGGACGGAAACAACTCAGCCAATCTATTCGCTCGACTAGTCAAAGTCGATACATCAAAAGAAATTCCTGAGCCAGCCTCTCTACTGGGCTTGGTTGGAATTGGACTTTTCGTCGCGCAGTCGCGGAAAAATCGTATTGCAGCGAAATAAGGATGCATTCTTACTTCGTCTTGGTAGGCGTCCCCTTAGCGCCGTAGAGCGATGTGGGTCCCTACCGCTGTCTTGGGTGAGCATTTCCTAGCGCCGTGTGACGATGCAGGGTTTCACCGCTGCAGGAAGAGTTGCTTGGTCCTGGGCTCAATTGATAGAGCAACTGCTTTCGGCCTGAAGACCTCATATCAGCCAAGCGATCAACGCTGTAGTCTCTCACAGTCGGCTGAAAGCTTGGCTTTTAGGCAACTGATTCCATCCAGTCGATGCAGGTTTTCATGCGATCGCGCATCTCTTCTGTCTCTGCCGAAAACCGCCTGCCATGCCCTGGTAATACCCATTCAAAAGCATAGCCTTGAGTATACTCTGCCAACTTCTTCATCGATTCGATCTGTTTTGTCCAAGAATCCCAGCAAAAGTTGCGAAATGCGTGGAGCTGCCCTAGCCTTGCAGACCAAGCGAGATGGTCACCGGTAAATAAGTACTTTTGTTTGTAGAGCAACACTGTATGGCCCGCAGAATGGCCGGGCTGAGGGATGACTAGCAGATCGTCATCGATCGCAAACGGTTCTGTTCCTGATGGCTGAATCTCTACGTCCTTTGTTCCTGCAGAAACATCATCGATATGAAGAATGCGCTGGGCACCAAAGCGATCGTGAAACTTTTGGTGGTCGGCCACATCATCGCGGTGGGTTAAATACATGTACTTTACACCGCCCAATTTCTCTAACTGCTTGACTAAAGGCGGTGTGAAGCGAGGAGAGTCAACTAGCACATTGCCTTCAGGCCGCTGAATAAAGTAGCTAGCCGCGCCAAAAGATTTTTGCGAATGATAGCCACAATAGAAAATATTGCCTTCTATCTGCAAAGGAAATTTCTGCTGGACCGTTCGGATATCGGTCGGTTTGTCCTGCGTTCCAATCGAGGCTGTTGGACAAGCCAATAGCGCTTCCAGCGCAGCGATACGCTCCGAATCGGTAGTCGGCTGATGGTGTACAACCGATTGAGAGTCAACTCTACTGTAGATCTGTGGAGCTACCCAGCGACAGGTATCACAGTCAATACAGCTACTGTCGACATAGAAATCGCCCGCTACATTTTGGTCGCGACGGTCTTTGAGATTAGCCATAGGTCTGCAGTGTTAGTCTGAAGATACCTATCAACTTTAGCGTATCTATCCATTAATGCGTACTCAATATGACTTCGCATAGTGACAAGAAAGACAATACCATGAAAGACAGTGCCGCCGATCGTATGCCCCGCTTCCTAATGTCAACTGGCTTTGCCTTATTAGTAGGGGTTGGGCTAGGAGTCCTACTACAATCGACTTTGGGCATAGGTAAGAACGCGATGCTTTTCTCAAGGTCTTCTAACGCTGAAGATCCAGACAGCTTGCCTGCGACTATTCCAGAACAGTTGCAAGGAAAGCTCGAGCTCTATGTCCTTATTGGTCAGTCGAATATGGTTGGCACTGCTGATATTCCTGCTGATATTGGAACTAGCGCTAATATCTATACCTTTGGTAACGACTATCGCTGGCAAATAGCCACCGCACCTGTCGATGATGCGACAAATCAAGTAGATACAGTCTCAATTGATGAGGAAGCTAAGTTTGGGCCTGCTCTGCCCTTCGCTCAAACGCTGATCGCTCAAGACAACAATCAGATTATCGGTCTGATTCCCTGTGCTAGAAGTGGATCGTCCATTTCTGACTGGCAAAAGAACCTCAGCGATCAAACGCTCTATGGTTCTTGCCTGAAGAGAGTTCGAGCGGCTTCGACAGTGGGCACTGTCAGCGGCATTTTATTTTTTCAAGGCGAAACGGATGCAGTGGACCCAGAACAATTTCCGAACCTCAATCCAGATCCATCTGCCTGGGCAGAGAAGTTTGCAACTTTTGCTTATAATTTCCGTGCTGATATCGGCAATTCTAACTTGCCTTTGATCTATGCTCAGCTAGGTCAGCCGAGTGACTTAGAGGAATTGCCTTACTGGGAAGCTGTACAGCAGCAGCAGGCCAGTTTGCAAATTCCTAATACCGTCGTGATTGCAACAGCGGACTTACCGATGGAAGGCGTACATTTCACTGCTGAGAGTTACCAAAAGATCGGGGAAAGGTTCGCGATCGCCATCAGCAGTCTGCCTTGACGCCAGAAAAAGAGCCCATCTAATTATCAGATGGGCCACACACACGTTTTGAGCTCGATAAGGATTACTTTGTAGACTTACCCATCGAAGCAATGTTCTTAGAAAGTCAGTAAGGTACTAGCTAGTCCAGCCATTTTCAGCCTGATCGTTAACATAGGCGGCAACATCATCAATCTGATCAGCCGTTAGACGACCACCAAACGCAGGCATTGCATTTTTACCATTCGTAACCTGATACACAATCGCACTGATGTTGTGCTCCGCGCCGTAGTTTTCTAGATAGCTTTCCAAGGCGTCTTGCTTCAGCGTTTTGCTTGCCTGTACGACATTTCGGCCCCCGGCATGACAGGCTACGCAGTTAGTTGCAAAGACCTGCTTACCCTGGGCAATATCACCTGCGTAGGCAGGCGGCGTGGCTAGTAGCATGGCTCCAAAAACAAAGCCGACTACTGCCGCGATAAAACCTTTCATTGAAATTGTCCTCTCTCGATTAGCGTCTTTACTTTAAGAAAGAGTTTGACGATGGGTCAAAAGACAGGCGGTCTTCTAGACAGTCTGTCTTCTAGGTAGAAAGAGCAGCGTAGTGGATGCAGTCGTCGCAGGGACCAGCGGGGTTGATAGCGCAGCGGACAAGTTCAGAGCGAGCGTTGTAAGCGCAGGAAATATCACCAATTACCCAAGTGCCATTTAGCAGCGTTCTCTCTTCTGGAATAGTGGCTTGCTTGACGTGGACGACGGCCTTATGAAGATAATATCGGCCAAGTTTGAGCTGGTACTGGTGGCGGCGCACTAGGATCTGGTAGGTCTGCCCATCGATATCTACAAAGGTTCCAGGATAAAGGCTGCGATCCATTTTGACGTGTCCTAGTACAGTCTTGGTATCACTTAAGACGATGTCGGTAGGGAGTGCTTTTTTCTCCATCAGCTTTTCAGATAGGGGAATAATCACGAGTCGTAAGAGTCAAAGACAAAGCGCATTCCTCGGCGACGACCAAGGAATGCGCTTGCGTCTAACTCAGTGGCCAAAGGCTCTGACGACTTACTTCTTCGCTTCCTGGCGCTCTTTGGCTTCTTTAATGACTTCTTCAGCCACGTTCTTGGGACATGGCGCGTAGTTGCCAAATTCCATGGAGAACTGACCACGACCAGAGGTCATCGTCCGCAGATCGCCGATGTAGCCAAACATTTCGCTCAACGGTACGTCTGCTTTGATGCGAACGCCCATTGGGTTGGAGTTTTGAGACTTGATCATGCCGCGACGGCGGTTGAGATCGCCAATCACATCGCCCATGTGATCGTCTGGGGTGAAGACGTCTACGTTCATGATTGGCTCTAGGATCTGCGGACCTGCTTTGGGGAAAGACTGGCGGTAGGCAGATTTGGCAGCGATTTCAAAGGCGATCGCACTAGAGTCAACCGCGTGGAAACCACCGTCTGTGAGCGTGACTTTCACATCCACCATCGGATAGCCAGCCAAAGGCCCTTTCTCTAGGCTAGTCGCGAAGCCTTTCTCTACAGCAGGCCAGAATTCACGAGGCACGTTACCGCCTGTGACCTTCGATTCAAACTCGAAGCCAACACCGGGTTCGCCGGGCTCGATGGTGTAGTCAATTTTGGCAAACTGACCCGAACCACCAGACTGCTTTTTGTGAACGTAGGTATCGGTAAGCAGCTTTGTGATCGACTCACGGTAGGCCACCTGGGGCTTGCCCACTTCAACTTCTACGCCGTGTGTGCGCTTAAGAATGTCCACCTTGATGTCTAGGTGAAGCTCGCCCATGCCCTTCAGAATGACTTCGCCGCTTTCCTGGTCAGTCTCTACATAGAAGGAAGGATCTTCCTGAACCATTTTGCTTATAGCCAGGCCCATTTTCTCAGAGCCGCCTTTATCCTTGGGCGCAACGGAGATAGAGATAACCGGATCAGGGAAGACCATCGGTTCAAGCGTGGCAGGGTTCTTCGGATCGCACAGGGTGTGGCCTGTCTGCACGTTTTTCATGCCGACGATAGCGACAATGTCACCCGCCTGGGCCGTGTCAATTTCCTCACGGGAATCAGCGTGCATAGAAACCAGTCGGCCTACGCGATCTGTTTTGCCAGTGAAGGTATTGAGGACAGTGTCGCCCTTACTGAGCGTACCGGAATAGATCCGGATAAAGGTGAGTGCGCCGTAGCGGTCGTCCATGATCTTGAAGGCGAGGGCGCGAAGCGGCGCGTCAGGTGTAACCTTGGCGACGCCGCCTGTCTCGTTACCATCGAGGTCAACCTCAGGCTGAGGGCGAACTTCGGTGGGGTTAGGCAGGTAGTCTACAACCGCATCGAGTACGTTTTGAACGCCTTTGTTCTTAAAGGAAGAGCCACAGAATGTGGGGAAGAAGGCTAGCTCGCGGGTGCCTTTGCGAATGCACTTTTTGAGGGTGTCGATATCAGGCTCGTTACCTTCGAGGTAGGCTTCCATCACATCGTCATCCATCTCCACGGCAGACTCGACCAGCATTTCACGGTATTCTGCGACCTTTTCCACCATGTCTTTAGGAACATCGGTGATTTCGTAGTTCATGGGATCGCCAGAGTTATCCCAGACCCATGCCTTCTCAGTTAGCAAATCTACGACGCCAACAAAGTCGTCTTCAATCCCGATGGGCAGCACCATGACGAGGGGCTTGGCTGCTAGAATTTCTTCGACCTGCTTGATGACGCTGTAGAAGTCGCCGCCTGTACGGTCAAGCTTATTGACATAGATGATGCGCGCCACTTTGGAATCGTTTGCATAGCGCCAGTTAGTTTCAGACTGAGGCTCTACGCCACCGGACGCGCAGAATACGCCAACGCCACCATCTAGCACTTTGAGGGAGCGGTAGACTTCGATGGTGAAGTCTACGTGTCCGGGCGTGTCGATGATATTGAGCTGGTGATCGTTCCAGAAACAGGTAGTGGCCGCGGACTGGATAGTGATACCGCGCTCTTGCTCTTGGTCCATGAAGTCTGTAGTTGCCGCACCATCATGAACTTCACCGATTTTATGGATCTTACCGGTGAGCTTCAAAATTCTTTCGGTGGTGGTCGTTTTGCCCGCATCGACGTGGGCAAAGATACCAATATTGCGGTAGCGGGTCAGGTCTTTCATGGTGATTCTTTAGTGAGTAATCTGGAAATGATGTACTGCAGTGGCAAGGCCCCTTTCAAGGAGAATCGCGCTATACAAAGCAGTGCTTACAAAACAAACGCTGCCCCCCTTTCATAAATAGGGAAGGCAGCAATAGCAGCCAATTTTCATCTTATATAAGGTGGCTTATAAAGATCTAGCAGCTTGCTAACAAATGATGGCCTCGCCAAATATAAGGCTGCCAACTGTTAAACATTGTAAATTATTTTGGGTGTCTCGTGGCGATCGTTTGTCTTTCAATAGGTGCGGATTCTACGACTTTCTGGGCCGTTCCTTCTGAATTTGCACGTATGGACAGGAGAATTTGGTGACGGGCTCACTGCGAAGCAACTAGTCCACACAGCATCAGGCAGAATAGAGATAGGCAACAGAGGCGAAGTGATGCTCAAAAACATTAAGCTGCCGATGGTTGAGATAGCGCAGTTCTGTCAGAGGTGGAATTTGACGGAGTTTGCGCTGTTCGGTTCTGTTCTACGCGATGATTTCTGTTCTGACAGCAGCGATATTGATGTGATGATACAGTTTCATCCAGATGCGTATGCTGCCTTCAAAGGATTAGATTACTTTGGAGCGCTAGATCAAATGGAAGCAGAGCTCAAATCGCTTTTTGCTAGAGATGTAGATATAATCGTGCGTTCTAGTATCGAGAAAAGTCCTAACTATCTCCGCCGTCGTGAAATTTTATCCACAGCCAAGGTGATCTATGATTCCTCGGGATCTTCACGCTCTGTTTGATATCGTTCGTTCAGCAGAGTTAGTCGTCAGGTATACCGATGGTGTTTCGGAAGAAGCTTTTGCAGTAGACGAGCAGCTTCAGGACGCGGTGATTAGAAGGCTATCGGTGATAGGAGAAGCTGCGGGGCGCATCTCAGAACTGGGGCGAGGTGAACTATCTACTATTGACTGGCCAAAAATTCGAGGTTTACGAAATCGGCTTGTGCATGAGTATGACAACATTAGTCTTCGGATCGTTTGGGCTATTTCTCAAAATGAAATGGCAGATTTAGTATCGAAGATAAAGCCGATGCTGCCGACGGAGGAGCAGTTGTCCATACCGGAAGAATAGATCTTGTTTTAGATCCGATCATTACAGGCTTTGTAGAACTGCGCTGTGTGATCGGAATGCGCGGTGGCAAGCCTAGAGGATTACGTTGAGTCGCCGTGTGAGGCAGTGTTTGGCGATCGCTACAGCCAAGCGAGCACTTACTGTGGACTAGGTGTGATTGCAGAACAGTTAGAAGACTATGAACAGGCAAGACACAACTATCAACAGTCGCTAGAGATCTATCTCGAATTCAATGATGCTCATAATTCGACGTTTGCCTTGCGAGGATTTGCTCGATCCTATCAAACGACTGAAGACAAATCTCTCCTAACTGAAGTCGCCCAGTATCTGAACTCAACTGTTGAAGAAGTCGCTCAAAAGTTCGACGTGCTAAACAACAATTCTGCCTAACTTGAACCCGCTACAGCCAGGAATCATGCAGTCGCTCATCGGAATCGCTCAGTCACGCTCGGGAAACCTTCCGCATCGGTCGGGAACCGTTCAGCCATCAACTGCACTTTGTCAGTCGCACCCTGGAAGCGTTCAGTCACCAACGGGAGTTGTTCAGTCGCACTCTGGAACCGTTCAGTCATCAACGGGACTTTATCAGTCGCATGCGGCATCAATTCCGCTTCATATCGTATCAGCCAGTCAGAAAGTCAAAAATAATCGCCTAAACTAGAAAGACACCGACTATCCCAAGAATGTTATGACGCAAGCAATTGAAGCTACTGGAATTATTGATAGTCAAAGACATCTTCAGCTCGACTAGCCACTCAGCAGTGCTAAAGACAAAAGAGTACGGGTCATCGTATTACTAGAAGAGGTCGAGGATAGCATCGAAGAACAAGATTGGCTTAAAGCCGCTGCAACCAATCCATCTTTTGCATTTCTGTACGACGCTGAAGAAGATATCTACACTCTCAACGATGGGCAACCAGTGAGATATGAAGGGTAAAGTCGTTCTGATTCAGTTTCCGGCATCGCTTGCTTTTTTTTTCGCCTCCTCTCCGTACTTGACTCAGCGCAAAAATCAGCCTATCTTCAATAGCTAAGGTCGTGATGTCTATCACACCTGTTTTTCAGAACTCATTTGACTAAAGCGCTATCGGCAGGTGCGGTCAACACCTACCGACAGCTAGCTCACAAACTGTCTACGCCAGTCTGGAGCTAAGGGCACTGTACCTTAGCCACCCCGATTAGCACCACATTTT
>NZ_JADEXO010000136.1 GCF_015207105.1 cf. Phormidesmis sp. LEGE 11477 | reverse complement strand
ACAACAAGGAATCGTTTCAAGCAGAGGAACAGCAATAGTTGGAGGGCTAGAAGATCCTGAAATTCTCCCAACTGAAGATCCAGATTCTTTGCCTTTGCTCACAATAGAGCCCCTACAACTTGACTCGTTGGCCGCTTCACCGCCGCAGCCACCTAAGCTTGACCAGGGGCTTTTCAATTTTGATGAGACCGCAACCAGCAAAGAGAAATTAATTCAAGCCCAGGCAGGCTTTCAGGCTGCACAGCAACAATATCAGAATGTCTTAGGAAGCATCAGACAGCACCGCACAAGTTTGATCCAGCAAGGAGAGATGGAGCTGCGTCAACTCTCTGAGCTATACAAAAAGAAAGCAGCCAGCATACCCCAAGAAATTACTAAAGTAGATGAAACGTTAGGCAATCGCTTTGACAAAGCTCAAGCCGACATAGAATCTCATACTCGGACGGTAGATGACAGCATCATCCAAGCGTATCGAACGGCCCGTCACCAGCTTAGCTTCACGACTCGCAGTGCTAGAAGCGCCGTTAATCAAAACGCTCGTACAGCTCAAACCCAAGTCACTACTATCTTGGCAAATCTTTCACGAGACTTTGTCAGCGTGCTGACCGATGCCAAATCAGAATGTGGTAGCGCCGCCGATTTAGCCGCTATCAATATTAACCAGTGGGAGCGAAGCCTTAACCAGATCTATCCTTTGGTTGGATCTAGTAAGATGCAAGCGAAAAACGAAGCCTATCGCAAAGCCGCACCGGGTCTGGCCCAAACAGCTATCACTCAGCTAAATCTACGGCGCAATCAAACACTCGCTAGCTTCGATGAGAGCACTACGCAGGTTACAGAAACTATAAAACAATCTGTTAATCCCACTCTGCAGTCACACGCGACTGAGATTGGAATTAAAGGCAACGAAGCCATTACTACAGCAAAGCAGATAGCCGCCCAATCGCTGCTGCACCAGGCAGATGAGGCCCGCAAAGCGGTGATGCAGATGCGGACGGATATTCTCAATCAGCTAGTTTCTCAGCGCAGCGCTCTGCGATCGCAGCTATTCAATCAAGGGCAGCAGGCGATCGCGCAAATGCAGCGCCAAACTCGCACCGCCCAAACGGTAATTACTTCTACCGTCCAGACAGGGCTGCCTGGCTACAAAGCCGCCGCAACTCAGCTACACAGCAGCCTGACTCAAACGGCCCAAACCCAGCCAAAAGCGCTTAAAACGACCGCTCCGAAGGCCGCAGGACAAATTCATACAAACCTCAGAACAGGCCGCGCACTACAAGATAAACAAATAAAGGCTGTTCGATCGGGTGCGACTAAGGGACTTGCTCAAAAAGAACAACAAACAATAGAAGATATACAGATACGCTCAACGACCGCACAGTCAGGTATTACCACCAGCCAAGCAGCGGCTATCAAGAACTTAGATGAATCTGCCGAGGCTTCTACTAAAGGGTTTTCTAAGGTTTCTAAAGGCGTAGTCAAGGCAGCAGAAGTTTGGTCTTTGCCACTGGCGGAGGTTTTCAAGACTTACTTAGAGTCTGCGAAAGAACAGATTATGGAAGGCTATCCGGCCTTTCTGCTACAGGTCAATCAATCTTCTAATAATTTTACTAGGTGGGTACGACCACAGCTAGCGCCGATTACTTTCTTTGCACCGTCTTTGACTGCGGCGTGGACACCTGTTTTAACAGATTTAAAAAAGCGAGTTCGAGACGTAGGCACAGCGCTAACTGATGCAGGCATTATAAATGACACAGATGAAGCGGGTGTGACCAATGCCCTCAGAGGACTGACCAAAGTACAGGGAAACTATGTTCGAAGTGAATATAAATCAATTAGACACAGACATATAGAAGAAGTCATTAGAGAGGAACTATGGGACAGTGATGATATTAATGCAGCCCTTAGCTATCTAAACGGGAAAACGGCTGAAGGGGCTCGCTTTGAGCTGGATGCGTCTATTCACTGGTACAACGATGAAGAAAGTCGAATTGAAGGCGTACTGCGATCGCTCAATACCGAAGAACTCCAAGAACTCCATCGGCTAGACCGGACAGGAGAGGTATTAGAAGATGTTCGAGGTGCTTTGGGCGGCACCGATAGAGCGGTCTTTGATGCGCTCACGGATGCAACAAATGAAGCCAGGTTTGCTAGAGCCGATGTCTATCGAATGCGTGATCGCATCAATGAAGAACGCCGCCGCGACAATGACGAGAGTCTTAACACTGTTCTAACCGAATACAGTAAAGCAGGCGAAGCGCAAAATTACGGTGGACAGGCCATCAGCGCCGAAGAACGTCGCCGTCTCATCCAGCAAGAGTTTGCCGCTGTCCAAGGCATCGATCTACAACAAAGAGCTGCCGACACAGGGCAAACGGTTGAACAAGCTGCCTCCGAAGCTCTATTTACCTACGCTACCCGCGATATTCAAGAAGAAATTCACACAGAAGGTGGCTCTTATACCATCACTAAAACTGTTGAAGGCGCACAAAGAGACTTAGCTCGGGCGCTGATCTTTCAAGGAGATGGCAGCGTTCAAACCAGAGCGGCTCGCCTGGGCGTGGAACTAGAGCGAAGCGACCAGCCAAATCTGCTCAATCTAGATACTGCGCTAGTCGATCCTCGGTTGAATGCAGACTACATGGCAGGCAACCCGGCGGCCCGCGATCAAGCCCGTCAGCAAGCTCTGCAAGACAGGGCAGATGTCTTTCGTCTCACCGCTGAGCGCTATGGCAGCAGTCCCGCTTCTGGTACGGGCACAACCGAATCTTCTCAAACCTATCTAATTGAGCAGTTCTCTGATGCTTACGGCTCTGACGAGATGGCAGCTTCTGTTGCAGAAGGGCTGATTCGAGATGACTATCCCACACCCGCAACAGCCGCGCTGGCGATGGAATATGCCGTTGACGGCTTAGGTACTGACAACGCGCTGATGGAGCGGATGCTAGGCCGCATGAATCGCGACGAAGTTGCCACCATGCGAGGTATCTATGACCAGAAAGCAGGGAACGATTTCTACGAAGATTTGGGTGTCTATGGGCAGGGGTTGTTTGGTGATTTGTCAGGTAGCGATCGCCTTAAGGTAGAGCGTCTACTACTAGGTCAACCACGTAACGCTAGAGAAAGAGCCGAAGTCGCCGCATTTGCCATAGATCAGCAGCGCCGGGAGACTAGCGGACTGGGTAGCTGGCTAGCAGAGGGCAGCTTTCAAGCAGACGCTCTGGCCTACGATGAACAACAGCTTTCTGATCTCACTGGCATAGGAGTCACTTTTCAAGATGGAACGCCTAGCTTTGAAAGTAGAGAAGGCGCATTTACTGCAGAAGGGGCATTTACAGGGGATTCTGCGGCGCTAGAATCTGCAATCGCATCCGGTCAGATCTCTGCTCAAAGCTACGGTTCTAAGATTGATCAGTATGCAACGGTGGCAGCAACAACAGTTGCAATTGCAGGGGCGATCGCGGCTGCAATTGCAACAGTAGCGACAGGTGGGGCGGCAAGTCCATTACTGCTAGCGGCGATCGCAGGCATTACCGGGCTAGTCGGCATGGGGACGCAAGCGGCTATCAAAGGCGGTCGCTATGGCTGGGAAGATGCCGCCACCGATCTGGGTATGACGGCTGTGCAGGCGCTGACCGCAGGCGTCGGGCAAGGGCTGGGCCTCGCTTCTAGAGGCGGCGTAGAAGGTCTCAAAGCCAGTGCCAGAACCGGACTTAGTATCAGCGCAGCTCGCCAGCTTTCTATATCAGGCAGACTACCCAGCGAAATGGTCCGACTGACCGGTAGCGAGTTCGCCGACAAGATTTTGATCGGCATGGCGACTGGCGGGCTCGGTTCTCTCGGACAAACTGCCCTAACAGAACAAACCTATGCGAATAACAAGGGCGCTGAAAACTTATTGGCTAGCCTGTTTAGAGGCATGCTGTCGGGTGCAGTGACATCAGGCATCTCCAACGGTATAGAAGATGGAACAGGTCTAGGTGCCTACCTCGGCTCATCTACAAATATGTTCGGTCGAGGTCTGGGTAAGAGTGTTTCTTCTGGTGTCGGTGCGTTTGGTGGCAAGGGTGCTGAACTTGGCTTTGAATCTGCTAGAGGAACCTATCGAGGCGATGCAGGCGATATTTTCGTAGCGTCTCTAGAAGCAGGCGGCCAGTCGGCGCTACAGAGCTTTGGTGAAGGTGGATTTGAAGCTCGCGCTCAGGGCCGATACAACAGATGGCAAACTGCTGCCGAGGCAGCGAGTCAAGCCACTCCTCGCTCTGAAGCTGACACGGCTGAGACTCCAACGGTCGTTGATGCACCCGATTCTCAAAGGATTCGTCCACTCGCGCCGGATATCGAGCTTGACCTACCACCCGCCGCACGCATTCCTTCGTCAGAAGACTCTACCAGTCGCACATCCATTGAGCCTCAATCGGCCAGATCCGAAACGCCAGCCGACGCCCAGCCGTCTAGATTTACAGATACACTCACCGAAGGCTTTCCAGCAGTTGTTCGACCGCCACAAGTTGATAATCAGCCTCCTATTCAGCCGTCTAGATTCACAGATACACTCACTGAAGGCTTCCCAGCGGTTGTTCGACCTGCTGATATAGAAGACCAGCGCCAACAAAATCGCCAGTTAGAAGATGATTCTGTTACAGGTCGGGTAGCTGACGCTGCTGATATCCCTCCCGATTCAACAGAAGCCTCTGTTAGAGGCAGAGACTTTGATGAAGGCGCTGCCGCTGCGGTCGCCGGATCGCGTTTCCAGGGAGATGCGCTCGCAGAACCGCCTGGGCCTTTGAGTACGAGGGGCCAGCAAAATAGAACCCGTCGCCTAGCAGAGCGTGCTTTAGCAAGTTTAGTCGAAGGCGGTGGCCTGCTTTCAAATAGGGCCAGGATGGGAGGCAACCCAGACCATATTGTCTTGAGTACAGCCGCAGGTGAAATCGGCGCGAAGTTGACGGTTGTCGCCGATATGCCAGCCGATTCAGATGGAACCATTCCAGTGGCTCGATTTGTATACGATGAATCTACAAGAGACTATCAAATTTCGCTGTCTGCTAGGGCTCATCCAGATGCGATCGCCCGCGCCCTAGCCCACGAGCTAACAGAGATCAGCGTCGGACACGGTAGAGAGATGATCGCAGATGCCCTACGTCCAGGTGGCCTAGGCGCACGTCCGCTCTCAGAAGGAGAAACGCCACAGCTATCGGCCCACGACCAAGCTAGGCTAGCAGAACTCGATGTACTCGGTAGATTGCTGCACGAGGCCAACGCAGAAGGCAATCAGCCGCGCGCCGCTCAGATTCGAGACGAAGCCGAACGATTGGCGCTGCATTTAGGGCTAGTCGGCGATAGCGATGCGGTGATGGCGCGTCGGCAAGTGGTAAGTGAGGTTTTGAGCGATCACGCGATCGCCCGCGTTCTGCTATTTCAATCAGCCGATCGAGTGGCTGATAATCCCTTCCTACAGCCTCGCTCTAACGATATCGCCGCCGATCTAGAGCTGCTCACTCGTCAGCTCACCCGCGCTCAGGAAATTGGCGATAGCGGGCTTGTCGAGCAAGTATTGGAACTTGCTCGTCGTCGTATTTTGACTAACCCTTTATTAGTCAAAATTACTAGAAGACGGGGTAGCAGCGCTGGTTTTAATCTCCTTCCAATTCAACGGCTGATCGACCAAAGCCATTCTCCAGCACAGTTGAAAAGTCTAATCGACTCTGTCAAAAGAGATATCAATAGTGGCAATTCCGTCCTAGACAACAACGATATTCCGACTGATCCGGCGCGGATCGACCCCCATCAAAGCGAAGTTGTCCGGCAACAGTTTGGCGATCGCCCGCACTTCCAAGATTGGGCAGAATTTCGCCAGCGATTCTTCGACTCGCGGAGCAGCTATTTCGATGCTGACGCCGAGCATCTGGCCTATGCTTTCTCTCGGTGGGCCAGTGGAGATTTTGTTGGTGAAAGCGGTGCCCTCAGTTCTCTGATCTCTGCTGTTCGTCGCCCCGATCCGGGCTATCGAGCCCGTTACATTGAGGATGGCCCTGTCAGCCGCCCAGAAGCCGTACCCGATAGCCAGCACGTTCTGCCGACAGGCGAGACGGTCGATCAAGCCGTTGCAGATCGGGTTAGGTTGATTGGCGATCGCACCGCCCTAGAACAAGAGCTTGCCAATCCTCAAACGACCGCCGCCCGCGCCGAAGAAATTGATGCTCAGCTCAAACAAATTGGCCGCGATATCAACGTTCGTTCCGAGCAGCTAGGCGAAGCCGCCGGACGCCAGATAGCTAGTCAACAGCCCGGCGACTGGACCGAAATTCCCATTCCTAGAGCAGGTGCAGGCGTTCCTGATCTTGTCTTTGAAAGTCCAGACGGTCGCCTGCTAATGATTGAGGCTAAAGGTGGCACATCAGAACTTGGCGTTCGCCGCAGCGTAGATCGCACTCGCCTAGTCCAACAAGGCACCAGAGAATACGCCGAAAGCCTCGCCGCCGAGATGATGCGCTCCACCGACACCCGCATTCGCGAACTCGGTCAAAAAATCGAACTCGCCCTAGCCGCCGAGCCCCCGAATCTTGACTACCTCGTCGTCCGTCAACCCTTCAACGACGACGGCAGTTTAGCCTCTCCAGAAATAGGCACTTTTGATATCAGTCGACCACAGGCTAGCCAAGAGCCAATGACCGCAGCCTCAATACCGGGTTCACGGTTTCGAGGTAATCTGCTGGAGACTCATATGGAGATACCTGTTTTTTGGGAAGAGGTAAAGACCGCAGTTAGTCAACTCTCTCAAAGTTCTGCTATTGGTAGACAGATTAAGACAGAAGCGGGCAATCCAGTAATGGAACTTACGACTGCTACTGGAGAAATTGTCCGCGTTTTGCTAAAACATATGAACAGAAAGGCATCGGCCTTAGAAAACAACCCTGTTGCTGAAATTAATTCAGATGAGCTGAACCCTTCGCACTATCACCGAGCCGAATATGTCATCGAGCTTTCGAGGCAAATCCAGCCGTGGATGGTAGAGCGAGCGCTAGCCCATGAGTTCTCCGAAATCTATCGATCACACAAAGCCGAGCGAACTGAAGACGTCCTGAAGTCTGAGGCGACTAACCTGCCATTGACCGCAGAGTCGAAACTTTCGCCTCATGACTATGGGCGCCTGGCCGAACTCGAGGTTCTCTCTCGACAGCTCGAATCAGCACCAGCGGACGTTGACCGATTTGAACTGCAAGAGGAGACTTTTCGTCTTCTTGATCACATAGGGCTTACTGGTAACACGGAATCTGCTCAACATCGCAGACGCTTTGTTCAAGAGCGGATAGAAGCTGACAGTCTGGGTGACTCGCTCGATATCAATCGCTTAGTTGCTGAGCAAGAAGCCGCTTTCAAAGAGAAAATTTTAAGAACTGTTTGGGATTTATCGTCGCCAGAGGCTCTATCGCCTCATCTTTCGCAAAAGGAACGTCAACAGGCATTGAAAGACTTATCGCCTAGAGGTAATCGCCTAGCTTCAGGGTTCTTGGAGGATGTACTAGCCTACATTGACGGCAAAGGTATCAGGGGTGATAAGAGTACTTCTGATAGAATAGTAGGTCGTTTTGATGGTAAAAAATATAGCGACAGTGGACAAGCTTCAGATGAGTCTCGCTCAGACACTTCAGCAGAAACTGGGAAACAAATCTTGTATCTAGGGGAAGGGCGTTTAGCTCACTTAGAAAAGTACGTGCGACATCCCAACGATGATGTCACAGTGACCACACTGATTACGCAAGAGGCTTTCGGCGAACAGTCTAGAAAGGATGCTTTTGCAAGCAATATTGAAAAAATAGAAGAGAAAGGAATACAAGTCAGAACCCAGTTTGACGCGCTAGCAGAAATTAATCGAGGGGAGCCTTTCTCTGAGATATATTTTGATTTTCCTCGGCTAAGTGGCAGAGATGAGAACAATCGGCTTCTTCGAAATCAGATAGAAAAAAATGCAAGGTTTGTAGGAGATATTTTGAGCCACATGCGAGAAGGTCGGTTCATGGACACTCAAACAGACGTAGTCATCACGCTTGGTCTAGAAAACCAATATTTTAATCCAATTCAGCTACTCACAGTGCTGAGACAAGAATTTGATTCAACCTCATCTCCTCTGCATTCATTTAGCCTAAAAGAGATTACGCTAGTACACAATAAGAGTGCAACAACAGACGATAAATTGGACAAAGTAGAAACAACTTACGTTCCTTTTTCTGTACAGATGAAATTTAGGACGAGTAGCCCGCCTGAGGCTTAGCCATCTGCCTCACGATCTATCTCACAAGCTATGTAGATATCAGTGATATGAACCGAGCGCAATTGAACATTCCTAACCGTTTTAAGACTGCTGATGAACAAATCTGGCAAGACCAGATTAAACATAATCATCGGCTGCGACAGGCTGTGCGCGATCGCACCCCCACCTCTCAAGACGGTACCGACATCCTCAACTGCGAATTCCGCCGAGCGGCGATCGCCTCATTAACCAACACTCAGCCCGAGCTATACGCAGCCATCACCCTCGCGACAGGCGGTGCCCAGCTCGCCATGCTCACCCAATACCACTGGCGACGCTACGAAGACGACCACCAAATCGCCCTAATCGAGCCCAACACGCCGGAGCGCAGATGTCCTGTAGGCAGCGCCCGACTAGACTGGCCCGCTTGGATCAAAGCACTCTGTGCTGGACTAATCACCCGAAATTCCGAAGCGATTGGTATGCTCTGCACACCCAAAAGCGTGGAGATCTGCGCCCTAGCACCCAACACAATTGACGCCTTCTGGCCCTTTTTATGCAGCACCCTAGCCGCTACGGTCGTAGAACCCGCCGCCGCTAGCGCTGTTATTACCGACACGCTCACCGGACTAGACCAGGCCACAATCGCAGAACGGAGCTTAGTCGATCTAAAGCTGCGTCCTTTGATTAGCCTGATCGAAGCACTTTTATCCAAGCGATCAGATACTTTCAACGCTGCGCTGCATAAAGCTCTAAGTGCCCATCGGCAATATCACGAACAATCCGAACCCTACGATTGGCAAAACCTGCTTGCCCTTGAGATCACAGCGCTTGCCGCTCTCGCCGTTGATCGCGGTCTTGAACTTACCGTCGAATCTGACTACATGCCCCCGGCGCTAGTCACTGACAGCTTTCCACGCACGCCTTCCCAGGTGATCGACTATTTCCCCCAGCGCGGCATTCTCTCTGCCAACGAAGCGCACTGGTTCATGGATTTACAGGGCTTTCCGAGAGAGTCGCGATCGCATACCCTACTCGACTCAGACGGCCAGCTGATCGCTCAATACAAGGCTCACGGCGCACCGACCATTCCCCATGCCGTGCTTCCATTCGCTTTGCTAGATAGCGCCACTGCTACCTGTCCACTTGCTCTAGACGCCGGGCAGCTCGTATCGCTGGCTGAAACCTTTGCTAGCAAAGTGCCTGCTAATAGTTCGCCTACTCAGCAAGCACAGGCTAAAGCGCTACTCAACGAAGCTATTAACTGTGTCGATGCTGCGATTGCCCGCATTCCGCCTGGTCAAGACGCGGTCGCGCCCGAAAGTATCACTAGTCAGCAAGGAATTCAGCTCTACCAGTCAGAACCGGGCCGATTTCGACGTGATCGCTTGGTTGCTTACCGAAGTGGTCTCACAACCTTCTTACAGTCTCTAGACTCTAACTCGACGCGGGCAAATCAATCCAGTCCAGCTATTGCCAAATCAACCTCTTCAAACCAGACTGCGACAGCGATTTCAGAGACAAGCGCTCAGGCTGATGCGATCGCGGCTATAGAAATTATTCGAGTGCAGATGATGCCTCTGCTAGAAGCCATCGCCAAAGATTCAACTGGTCGCGTCATCGAACAGCTCATCCCAGCCGAAGCAGACTATGCCAAAGTTTTTGTAAGTACAGCGATTGAGCCAGCCCGCGCTGGTTATGACAAGCTGTGGAAAAATCCTCGCCCTTTTAAGCGACCAGAATTAAATCAGACAGAAATCTCTTGCTACCTAGCGCCAGCTGGCATGTTGCAAAGCGAAAATGAACTATCGGCTGCTTTTCCTTGTGGCTATCGGGCGATCGCACCGTACCTAAATCCTCACAGAATTTGGGCCTCGTGGAAATATTGTGCGTCGGGTCAATCTGCTGGCCTTTCCTTCAATGGTCTTGTCTGGTTAGACGATCGCTGGGCTTGGTTCCCCAAGCCCTATCGCATCCTCAAGATGTAACCGGATGGATGTGAGTGAACGTGACTTTTGATACATCCGTATATACACAAGTACACATCTGTTGAAGATCAGTCTGCGATAATTGCGTTGTTCTCAACAGAGTTTTGGCTGATGAAAGTATTGCTGAATAAAGCTCATAGGGATTCCTATCTTTTCCCCCTACGTGAATATAACAGGCTGGCACGTAGTTTTTCTGACCAGTAAAACAAGAAAAAATGTTTCACATTTCCTAAATCGGGTACTCTCTTTGATTTACTAAGGTTGTCAATAGTCAAAATAGCTATAAGACTATAGCTAACTGTTTCCCAACTGTTTTGACGAGTCAAAAACTTTATCGAGGTTGGAACATGAACTCCCCTGCTGAAGCTATTTCTACTAATTCCCTCGATCTTCTACAAGCGGTCCAGATGGAGAAAGCTGTTCAGCGGAAACTGACAGATCAGAGCATTCTACTGAACTCTTCCTCCATAGATTCTGCCTATCTATCGCATACTATTGTTGCTGAGTTTAAAGTAGAAGAAACGCAGCTTTACTTAGTCGAATTGGCATTGCTTCAGGATCAGTGGCTTCAATCATCGGACAAAATAGACGCCATAGGAAGTTTCTCTGTTGTCAAACAGTTCGATGTTGAGTCAAAGCAGTATGCTCTAGTAAAAGTAAATCCTGATGCAGGTGCTAGCTGTGACCAAGAGTCGGAGCGGTTTTCGGACTCATCGTCAGAAGATATCGCCTCTCCACAACATCTCTCGCAGTTATCTTCTCCGTCCGATTGTCTTTCACCTCGCGAGCGAGAAATTGTCTGCCTGATTGCCTTTGGCCTATCAAATAAGCAAATTGCTAGCCGTCTTGATATCAGCATATGGACTGTTTCGACTCATCTACGCCGCATTTTTAATAAGCTTCATGTGGATACCCGCGCTGCCGTCGTTTATCAATGTGCAGGTCTGATTCAGCGCCTGGCACCTGACTATACAGAATTGCTCTCTTCTTAGATCTTTGATCTTTTTATGGGCTGCAATGCCACTCCTCAAACAGATCTTGCTGTTACTTCCACGCCCATCACGCGCCGTCAACCATCGACCGTCAAAGCTAATACCAAAGCTACAGACACTTCACCAATCGTCTTGACTACAGATACAGGCAACAACTCTGCTCAGGCAGCCTCTCCCAAAACTAGCGCATCTGAGCCGAAACAGCCTACTGCTGCCAACAAGCTGGCACCTGGAAAGCATTGCTATGGAATCGATGCAGAAAATAAGATAATCGATGTGGTTTTGAACGCTGGCGCTAATGGCGTAACGGGCAGTGTCTCTGGCTATGTCTGTTTAATCTTCTAGTTTTCTATAGACCAAAGCGCTTCTCTATCTTTCTCTTTCTAGAACAAAGAAAAACGGCTCGGCTGACTCTTTGTAGTCCATCAGTCCTAGCAAGGTGTTCTCATCGACTTTTCTAAACACGTCGTGTATCGGCAGATAGTCGTAGATCATGGTGGCGCTTACTTTGCCACGATGTTCCATCATTCTCAGCCTGGCCTGACTGTTTTCCGTTTTGAGTAAAGGATTGAAAAGCGTGAAGATGGACGTTGTGGCGTCGTTTTTGGGAATGGGCAAACGCAGCGCCAGCTTCATCATCTGTGGGTTTGCTGCAATCTTGAAGATATCACCCTTGCTATCTGAGAAGAGCAGAGGATGAACACAATCTGGCGTGATAAATGCTTTGCCGTACCAGTTGGCGACCTCTAGCAGCCCATCCATCGGATGTCCGGTATGAAAGCCTGACCCTTTCCACTGGCCGAACATAAAGTCTATCTCTACTGGATCTAGCCGATCAAATAGCGCTAGCGCTGCCGCTGTTGTCGTTTTGGCTTGGTTGTTGGGGCTGCGTAGCTGATTTAGTGTGGTTCTTTCTTCAGTAATCATTGTTAAAACACAGGGGGGTGGGACGAAATGTGAGAAAGAGAGGTCTGCCTATAGCTTAACCAAATCAGGTGTAGAAGATGCGATCGCACACCCAGCCAACCACCCAGTCGTCCAGGCGCTCTGAAAGTTAAACCCGCCGGTAATGCCATCGATATTCAAGATTTCTCCCGATAGATATAGTCCCGGACACTGGCGACTTTCCATTGTCTTGAAGTTCACTTCCTTCAGCCGGACGCCGCCGCAGGTGACAAATTCATCTTTGAAAACACCCTTGCCCACAACCTCGTAAATGCTTTGCGTGAGCGATTGAACCAGTTGATTTAACTGCTTTTTTGAGAGGTTTGCCCAAGTTAGGGTGGTGTCAATGTCGATACGACCAAGCAGATACTGCCAGAGGCGTTTGGAAAGGGCTGGAAAAGGGCTATGGGTTGCGATCGCTCGCCGACTACAGTTTGTTTTTACCTTTTGCAATTCCGCTCTGACCTGATCTTGAGTCACCGAGGGTAGCCAGTTCACTACGAGCTGTGCTCTGTATTTGGTCTGTTGTAATTCTCTCGCACCCCAGGCCGAAAGTTTCAGCACCGCCGGGCCGCTAAGGCCCCAATGGGTAATCAACAGCGGCCCCGTTTGCGTGAGGCTAGCGGTGTTCTTTTTTGAGGCTTTCTTTTCAGGCTGACTGTCTACTTTTATCCGTAGGGTGACCGGATCGACGGCAACGCCGCTGAGCTGGTGCAGGCGCTTGTCAGCAATATTGAAGGTGAATAAGGAGGGAACTGGAGAGTCTATAACATGGCCTAGCGATTTGGCTATGCGATGACCTGCTGGGCTGCTGCCAGTGGTTAGGAGCAGGCGATCGCACTCCACTTTCTCTGACTTTAGCTGTAGCTGAAATGTCTCATGAGATTTTTCGACCCGTTTTTCGACGTGGGTGATAGGCGATCGCGTCTTGATCCGTACGCCTGCCTGCTGCGCTGCCCGGTGCAAACAGTCCACGATCGTCGCCGAATCGTCTGTGACTGGAAACATCCGGCCATCCGCTTCAGTTTTGAGCTTAACGCCGCGCTTAGCAAACCATTCAATCGTATCTTTGGGCTGAAAGCGGCTGAACGCTCCCCTTAGCGCCTTACCGCCGCGTGGATAGCTGAGCACGAGCTGAGCGGGGTCAAAGCAGTGATGGGTGACATTGCAGCGGCCACCGCCAGAGATTTTGACTTTGGCTAGCGGCTGGGGGCCGGCTTCGTAGAGGGTGACCTGGTGATTGGGGTTTTGGTCTGCGGCTGCGATCGCGCCAAAAAATCCCGCCGCCCCACCACCGACAACGGCTATCCGCAATCCCGACTGTGTTGCCTGCTTTGTCGCCCGATCCGCCATTAGTAAGATCCGTTTGTGTTTACAGTCCTTTACTATCTTAAGGAATAAATCAATCAGACTATTTTTTTATGGCTAGTAAAGACAAAATTCGACAGCATCTCGCTCAAAGCGCCACCATCAAGTTAGACCGTATCTCTGAGCCTACCAAAGGCGACGAAGCTAAAAAGATGAAAATGATGGAACACGTCGAGAAAAGCAAAGGTAAGATTTAGCCACTGCTACGGTTATTTTTTAATTTAGACGAGCTAGCAACCTGATCAACAGTCGCTAGCTCGTTCTTTGTAGTTTGTTCTCATCCTGTGGTCTCCTATATTGGAATTGGATAATTATTGGAATTGGATAATGTAGTGCAGGCGGTTTCAGCTATGGTAGCGGGGTCGCCTATGCGTTTGTAAGTACGCTTTCAAATTGTGATTCGGTTTTCATTTGTTTTAGTAGAGCCTGGTGAGGCGGGCAATATCGGCGCGGCTGCACGGGCCATCAACACGATGGGATATACTGACCTACGTTTAGTTCGCCCCAAAGCCGACCACCTCAGCGGTATTGCGCTGGCAATGGCCCACGGTTCAGAACATATTCTAGAAAATGCCCGCCTGTACGAAAATCTAGCCGATGCACTAGATGGCATTGATCTAGCCTGTGCCTCTACCACTCGTCATCGGATGCAAAAGCATCACTATGTATCGGTTCGTGATTTGCCTGATCTGCTTGCGGCCAAAGGCGATCGCGTTGCCTCCGTCGCTATTGTATTTGGCAGCGAACGCTCGGGCCTCAGCAACCAAGATATTCAGTCTTGCGACCTGGTGACGACGATTCCACAGATCAGTCCGCAGCCGTCGTTAAACCTGGCGCAGGCGGTGATGATCTACAGCTTTACGCTGGCCCAGTCGCAAACTCAGGTGCAGATCGCCGATCGACGGTTGAATCGCGATCGCCTGCCCGTAGAACAATACGCTCAGCTCAAAAGCGCCCTGCAAACAACCATGACCGAAGTAGGACTGCATCGGCGCACTCAAAACTACGTTCTCAAAGCGCTAGCTAGGCTTGGCTATGAAGATCTCGCCTTAGTTCAACAAATCCGCACTTTTGTCGATAACAGAATAAACAACAGTTAATTAGTAAAAGAAATGTCGGTGATAGAAGAAGTTTATAGTCGCGATCGCAGCTCCTCAACGCACAGAAGCTGAATAATCAGAAGCCCAATGGAAAATGACTTCTGGTAGGCAATGTTTCTGTTAATCAATGGATCCTGGTAGTCAGTGATACTATTGCTATA
>NZ_JADEXO010000135.1 GCF_015207105.1 cf. Phormidesmis sp. LEGE 11477 | reverse complement strand
AGGCTATGGTGCCTCGTCATTTGACGACGTTGGCACGCCTGGCTTTGGTGGCGGCAACGCTGGCACATACGTCTTTGGTAGTGGTGCTCATTTCTACGGTGGCGGCGGCGCAGGGATGGGCGGTGGCGTCTTTGTCCGCAGCGGCTCCCTGACGCTTGCTAACAGCAGCTTTACTAACAATGTTGCAGCGGGCGGCAGTAGACTATCAGGCTCAAGAGCTGGCCAGGGCTTGGGCGGTGCAATTTTTGCCATGAAGTCTACCACCAACACCAATGGCAACAACCAGGGCATGCCGAGTCGCCTCTCTGCGGTCACCCTCAATAATGTCAATTTTACGGACAGCGGCGCTTCTGATAACAGCGATGCGGCTCCGGTAGCTACCGCTATTGTGTTAGGCACTGACTTAGATAACGAAGCACTGTTTGGCGCAACCATCACAGGTTCAGCGCTGAGCTATACAGATACGACGCCTGTCTTTACCAGTATTACTCGGCAGACACCCTCTACTCAGCTCACATCTGCCGACACGCTAGTATTCCGGGTCACTTTTGACCAATCTATTGAAACTATCCAAGCCTCTGACTTTGTCGTAACGGGTACGACGGCTACCGTCACCCAGATTCAACCAGTCGATAACTTTTTGGCCTACGACATTACAGTTTCTGGAGGAGACTTAGCGGATTTAGATGGCATTGTCGGGCTTGATTTAGCTGCTGGACATACTATTACCGACTTTTCGGGTAACGCGATCGCTAACGCAGAGCCTCCTATCGATGAAGTTTATACAGTTGATAATGCGTTACCGACTGTTGTGATTAATGCACCAGCTAATACAAACAGTTCATTCACCGCAACCTTTGCATTCAGCGAAGCAGTCAACGACTTCACAGTTGGCGATATTGTCGTTGGCAACGGCAGCGCCAGTGATTTTACAACAGTTGATGGTAGTACCTACACCGTCCTAATTACACCCACTGCTGATGGTGATGTCACAATCGACGTAGCCGCTAATGCTGCCACCGATGCAGCCGGTAATAGCAACACTGCTGCGACTCAGGTGACCAGCAGCTTTGATGGAACTGTTCCGACGGTTGACATTCAAAACGCGCCGACTGATACAAACGGTGCATTCACCGCAACCTTTGCATTCAGCGAAGCAGTCAACGACTTCACGGTTGGCGATATTGTCGTTGGCAACGGCAGCGCCAGTGATTTTACAACAGTTGATGGTAGTACCTACACCGCCCTAATCACGCCCACTGCTGATGGTGATGTCACAATCGACGTAGCTGCTAACGTGGCAACCGATACAGCGGGTAATAGCAACACTGCTGCAACTCAGGTAACTAGCAGCTTTGATGGAACTGACCCTACGGTTGAAATCCAAAACGTGCCGACTGATACAAACAGTTCATTCACCGCAACCTTTGAATTCAGCGAAGCAGTCAGCGACTTCACAGTTGGCGATATTGTCGTTGGCAACGGCAGCGCCAGTGATTTTGCAACAGTTAATGGTAGTACCTACACCGCCCTAATCACGCCCACTGCTGATGGTAGTGTCACAATCGACGTAGCCGCTAATGTGGCAACCGATGCAGCTGGCAATAACAACACTGCTGCGACTCAGGTAACCAGCAACTTTGACGCCACCGCACCCACCCTGTCACTTTCAACCGCTGCTAATAATCTAACCAATACAACCTTTGCAGTAACCGCGACTTTCAGCGAAGATATCACGGACTTTACCGCCTACGATATTACTATCAGTAACGGTAATATCAGTAACTTTAGCGGCGCTGGTACGACCTACACCTTTGAGGTAACCCCCATATCGGATGGAGCCGTTAGTGTCGATGTGGCAGAGGGCGTTGCCACCGATACGGCTGGCAACAACAACGTCGCTGCCTCATCGCTACTGCGTACATTCGACGGAACCGCGCCTGCGGTAACAGCCATTACCCGCAAATCACCTGCCGTCAGTAGCACCGCTAGCGACACGGTTGTCTTTGAGGTGCAGTTCAGCGAAACGGTAACGAGTATTGCCGCTGGTGCTTTCACTCTAGAGACGACGGGCGCAGTTACAGGCACTATTGCATCTGTATCCACCACCAGCGGCAATCAGGTAGATGTGACCGTCAATAACATTGCGGGGAATGGGACGCTCGGCCTATCGGTTGCCTCCAACACCGCACTAAAAGATACAGCAGGCAACACAGTAGGGTCTTTTGATGCAGGGCAAGCCTACGCTATTGACCAGCTCTTACCAACGGTAACCTCGTTGACTTCAAACCTGGCAACCCTGGTTGATAGCTCTGCCGGTACAGATGCCTTTGTGCTGACGACCACCTTTAGCGAAGCCATGGATACAACAGTCAATCCGGTGCTGAGTTTTCCTGAGCAAGACCTTAGCAACACATTAACCCTAGCTAGTGGTATTTGGACAGACAATCGCACTTATGTGGCGACATATGATGTCACCGATGCTGACGAACAGATTGACGATGTTGACGTGCAAATTAGCGGTGCTATTGATATTGGGGGCAATGTCCAAACGGTAGCGACAGAAGCCGATGCGTTTAGCATTTATATGGCACCTGCCTTGCTAACCCCCTTGCCGGTTTCTAATACGGTAGAAGTGACACGGCTGGGTACTGACAACAGCGTCCAGCTTCAGCTGGAGATGTCTACAATTGGCAACCTTGAGGAGTTGATAATTTTTAGCACAGAGGCTGACGGAAGCAATCCTCAGGAGCTAACAAGGTTTTCTTTGTTAGAAGGGGGCGATCTGACTGACAGCTTAGATGTGGCTTTGACATTGGACAACGCGCAAATCTTAGATGGTGAACTCTTGCAGTTTGCCGTTGTAGACAGTGGTATGACTTGGACGGCAACACCTACTCGCATTAGTGACAACAAAGTTCGGCTGAGCTTTGAAGACGTGGGTCAATCGTTAGGAGACATCGTCTTGAGCTTGCAAACGGCGGTAGAGACTCCAACGACTAATTTGCTTGTCGGCGATGCTGATGCCATTGATTTGAGTAGCCAGTCGGGCGATATCGACGTTTCTGTTACGGTCTATCGAGAGGCTGCTTTTGATAACGTACTGGGCTTTTATACCGTAGATAATGCTGAGGGCAGTATTACAGATCTGATCTCGGGAGATACCTTGATGCCAGGCGATGTAGGATATGAGGCCGCTGCGCTGGGCAGACAGCTCGATACTCAGCTAACCGCGAAGAACGGTGAGGCGATAACGTCTACTTTTGAGGTTATGGGGGGTGGGTTCTTAGGAATGTTCCTAATAGCTGATGGCAGTGATCCAGCAACCGATGAGGTTTATTTCTCCTATTCTGGAATGAATAACAATGGTAATGATCGTGTTAAACAATTAGGCAGTAATATGTTTGGCTTTGAGGATATGGTCGGACTAGGCGATCGCGACTACAACGATTTTATTGTCAAGTTTGAGGTGTCTTAACGCAGAGCAAACGCATACTCCAGTGAGTAGCGCCTGAACAAGAGAATCTCTGTCCTGGCCATTCCTCCGATTCTATACATAGGCATTGACTTCTATTGCTCAACTTGTTATAACAAGTTGTCGTTTTGATCGTGCAGTTTTGCAATGGCGAATAATGTAATAGCAAGTGACAGAATGTTGGAGAGTGCTCTGACTTCTGAAAGCTCGGATAGCGTCAATCCTCGACAGCTACTGACTGCGTCGGTGCTAGAGCCTTTGAATCGGCGCTCGAATTTGGCTGGTGCGGTGAGATTTGGAGCGCATCTGGCAATAGTCGCTGCTAGCGGCTGGGGCTGGGCGCAGGCTTCTGGTTTGTGGCAGGTGCCTTTTTTGATTATCTACGGCGTCAGTTTGGCGTTTATGTTTTGTGCGGTGCATGAGTGTGTACACCGCACGGCCTTTGCTAGTGCTAGGGTGAATGATGCGATCGCCTGGCTAGCGGGTCTGCTGTCGTTTTATAACAGCACATTCTATCGGCGCTATCACAAGTGGCACCATCGCTATACGCGCATTGCTGGAAAAGACCCAGAGCTGACCGATTTAGAGCCTAAGACGGTGCCTGAGTATCTATGGGTGCTAAGCGGCATTCCCTGGTGGAAGGGAAAGATCGTCGGCCATATCAAAGTGGCGCTCGGGCAGTTTGAGGGCTGTTTTTATCTACCTGAGAGTGCGTATGACTCGGTGATTCGATCGATTCGGCTACAGCTAGTGGCGTACGGTGCGATCGCGCTTTTCACCACCGCGCTAGGGCATCCCTGGTTTCTCTTTACCTACTGGATTTTGCCACTGGCAGTCGGTCAGCCGTTCCTACGATTTGCCTTGCTTGCAGAGCATACAGGCTGCACCTACGACGACAATCCACTCGCGAATACGCGCACAACGCTCACCTTGTGGCCGCTGCGCCTGCTGATGTGGAACATGCCCTATCACGCTGAGCACCATCTCTATCCCTCTATTCCTTTTCATGCGCTGCCAAAAGCCCACACTGTACTAAAAGAAAAGTTTGAAACCGTTGATACAGGCTATGTCAAAGTGAACAAAGAGATTGTTCAAAGTATGGGGTAGTATGACTTCTACGGATTCTATGCCGAGCTTTGTCGTCAAAGATCTGGAGCTACAGTGCGGTGTCATGCTGCCTGAAGTGAAGCTGATCTATCAAACCTATGGCGTCTTAAATTCTGATAAAAGCAACGTTGTTCTATACCCAACATCCTACGGCGCACAGCATACTGATGTCGATTGGCTGGTGCGCTCCGGCGGCATTCTAGATTCAACAAAGTGGTTTGTGATCATGCCAAATATGTTTGGCAACGGGCTCTCTACCTCACCGAGCAACTGCGGCGGGGCAGCAGCAAGCGACTTTTATTTCACCCACTACGACAATGTCCGAGCCCAGCGAGCACTGCTAGATAGCTTGGATATCGAGCGACTGGCACTGGTTTATGGCTGGTCGATGGGCGCACAGCAGGGGTATCACTGGGGGACGCTGTATCCCGAGCGGGTGAAGCGGATTGCGGCGGTATGTGGCACAGCTAGAACAACCGATCACAATCGCATTTTTCTGTACAGCTTGCAGGCGGCGCTAAAAGGTGATCCG
Source organism: cf. Phormidesmis sp. LEGE 11477 (assembly GCF_015207105.1). GTDB lineage: Bacteria > Cyanobacteriota > Cyanobacteriia > Phormidesmidales > Phormidesmidaceae > Phormidesmis. The sequence continues at coordinate 9,737 of NZ_JADEXO010000135.1, read as the reverse complement.
GCCTGGGACGGCGAGCGGTTTGACGGGGTGCCAGAGCGGGGCTTTCATACGTTTACCCAGATCTATGCAAGCTGGGCCGCTTCTCAGGCGTATTACCGCGCTGCGCCTTATTTAGAATGGGGATATGATTCTTTAGAAGATTATCTGTTGCGGAGTTGGGAAGCGGGCTACCGGAAGCGCGATCCGCACAATTTGCTGGCGATGATCGAAACTTGGCTGCGATGCGATGTCAGTGACAATCCGGTGTACGAAGGAAATTATAAACAGGCCATGAAAGCGATCGCAGCCAGAACCCTGGTGATGCCAGCTACAACAGATCTCTATTTCACCCCAGAAGACTGTGAAATAGAAGCAAATTTAATTCCTGATAGTGAGTATCGCCCGATTCCTTCTATTTGGGGACATCGAGCGGGCAATCCTTATCAGAATCCTGAAGATGAGTTGTTTATTAAACGGGCCGTGGATGAGCTGATGATGAGCGCCTGAGCGCTTGCTAGAAAAAGGACTCAGCGACTAATCGTGGTTCGAGCTATAGGCCAATTTCTATGGGTCGCATTAAGGCTTTCTAAGGTGCCAGCCGCGTGGCTGTAGAAAGGTGCGAATGCCTGCTTTGGAAAGAGTCGAGCCGATGCCCGAATGGTTTCGTCCGGTCCAGGGCAGCCGAGGACTTACCCGGTCACAGCAGTTCCAATAGGCGCTGCCGCTGCTCACTTTTCCTAAGATTTTGACCGCTCGTTCACGCTCTGATGCATATACTGCGGCTGTCAGTCCATAGTCTGTATCATTCATCAGCGCGATCGCCTCGTCATCATCCTGTACTCGCTGAATGCCGATAACCGGCCCAAAAGACTCTTCTTTCATGACGGTCATCTCATGAGTGACGTCGGTGAGTATCATCGGTGCAAAGTAGAATCCTGTTCGATCCACTGGCTGACCTCCACGATGCGCTTTTGCTCCTTTTTCTACCGCATCAGCCACTTGTTGGGTCAAGACAGCAAGCTGAGGTTTACGGCTAAGCGGCCCTAGGTAGGTATCTGGATGCGTTGGCTTGCCTAGCTTAAAGGCTTTGACGGTTTGCAAAAAGGCTTCTAAAAAGGGCTCATATACGTCGGTATGTACATAGATCCTCTCTATAGCGCAACAGCTTTGACCATTGTTGTAAAAGGCCCCATCAGCCAGACTAGCCGCCGCCGTAGCCGCATCGACGTCATCGCAAACGTAGGCAGGATCTTTACCGCCTAGCTCTAGCTGCACTTTGATCAGCTTCGGGGCGGCGGCGATCGCAATCTTCTTTCCTGTCTCATAAGATCCGGTGAAAAACACGCCGTCAATCGGCTGGTCTAGCAAAGCCGCCCCGGTAAGCCCCGCGCCAACAACAGGAACAAAGATATCTTCGGGCACGCCCGCTTCATGCAAAAGATCGGTGATCTTCAGCCCTGTCATCGTCGCAATTTCTGAGGGCTTATACAGTACGGCATTCCCCGTCAGCAGCGCGGGGATAAACACATTCGTACCTACGAAATAGGGATAGTTCCAGGCGGAGATATTCGCAATCACGCCCAACGGGTCGTAGGAGATTATCTCTTCTAGCTGTCCGGTTCCTGGCAGGGCGTTCCGGGGCTCTTGGTAAAGATGCTGGGCGGCGATTACCGGTTCGATTTGTTCAATAAAAAAATCAATTCGCGGCGGCGTGGCGGCAATTTCGTTGCGAGATTGAGAGATAGGCTTTCCCGTTTCAGCGGTCATAATCGACGCTAGCGGATCGACCTGCTGAATTAGAAGATCTTTGAACGTTTTGATCACTTCAATCTTTTCAGTAAGCGATCGCGCTGCCCACTTAGGCTGAGCTATCCGGGCCTGCCTGACTTTTTCGACAACCGCTGCGCTGTCATCTATCGGAATCTCTTTGATCAGCGCTTCAGTCGCAGGATTGATAACAGCAATAAAATCAACCATAGGATATTTTGTTCTTCTAGGCTGCTAGAGCGTCTTGATAGATGGCATGAAAGTCTGCTGCGGTGACGGGCTTTGGATTAAAGGGATGACAGGCATCGGCGATCGCAATATCTACCAGCTGATCTACTCTGTCGTTGGATACGCCCAATGTCTGCAAGGAAGCAGGCATGCCAATCGCCTGAGACAGCGCCACAATCCAATCGATTAGAGCTTCGCCGCTGTTGGCGGCTGGATTAACGACGCGCGCCATTCGCAAAAACTTTTCAGGAGCGGCGTCTAGGTTAAATCGCATGGCGGCTGGCAGCATGACACCATTGGCGAGGCCATGATGCGTATCGCACAGGGTTGAGAGGGCATGAGCGCAGGAGTGAGTCACACCTAAGCCCTTTTGAAAGGCGATCGCGCCCATCATAGAAGCGTTTAGCATCCCGGCTCTAGCTTGCAAGTGAGCCGCCGGGTCAACAGACTCTCCTGTGGCTAATTTTTGAGCAAACAGCACACTATCCTTCAGATGCTGTGAGACCAGATACAGCCCTTCTAGGGCAATGCCATCGCACAGCGGATTTTCTCCTTTTGCCAAAAATGCCTCTATTAGGTGAGTGAGCGCATCCATGCCAGTCGCGGCGGTGATTTTGGCCGGTAGTCCTAGCAGCAGCTCTGGGTCAGCGAGCACTACTTTGGGTAAAAGCTGTGGGTCAAAAACAATCTTTTTGGCGTGAGTCTCATCATCTGAGATGACGGCGCTGCGGCCTACTTCGCTGCCTGTGCCCGCCGTGGTAGGAATCGCAATAATCGGCGGAATGGGCCGATCGATTGGGCGCGTACTGGCACCGTCTTCATAGTCAAACAGGTGCCCAGGATGGTGAGCCATCAGCGCGATCGCCTTGGCCACATCCATCGGCGCACCGCCCCCTACTGCCACAATACCATCGGCATCGTGCGCCGGATAAGCTGCTAGCCCAGCGCTCACTTGAGAGACCACTGGATTTCCCCGAACGCTGCTAAAAGTACCTGCCCCAAAGCTCAACAGAGACTCTTCTATCTGGGTGAACCAAGAAAGCTGAGCAATATCCTGATCAGTCACAATCAGCGGGCGCTGAATGCCTAGTGCTCGCAGGGTATCGGAAAGCTCATGACGCGCACCAGCACCGAACCGGATTTTAGTGGGAAAATGGTACGTAGTCAGGTTAGAAGACATGCCCTTCAAAAGATACCTAGCAGAATAATTAGTAGAAAGCTGGCTAAATATTGATGTACTGGTTTATCTCCCAATCGGTGATTTGAGTGCAAAATTCACGCCATTCCTTCCACTTGAATTCAAAGAAGGTTTTCGCCCCTAGCTCACCGAAAGTCTCCATCAAAAGCGGGTCTTGCTGTAGCGTGGAAAGCGCCTCGGCTAGGTTAGTGGGCAACGTCTCCAGATCAGGAAATTCTGCGCCTCTAGCAAACAGATTTTCATCAATTCGCTCTCCTGGTGAAGTCTGCTTTTCAATACCTTCTAACCCGGCTGCTAAAAGTCCGGCTAAAGCCAGGTACATATTGGCAGCGCCATCAATCAGTCGGCATTCAAATCGTCCGGCTTCAGGAATTCGCAGCATGTGAGAACGGTTGTTGCCACCGTAGGAGATATAGCGAGGCGTCCAGGTGCTGCCGGATGTCGTGGTGCTCGCTCCGAGGCGGCGATAGGAATTAACCGTCGGAGCAAACAGAGCCGTGAGCGCTTTTGCATGAGCTAGCACGCCGCCGAGAAAGTGGTAGCCAACAGGAGAAAGTCCCCCTTCGTCAGCATCTTGACCAAAGCTATTGATATCGCCTTGCCATAGGCTGTTGTGAACGTGGCCGCCGCTGCCAGTAGTGCCGCTAAAAGGCTTGGGCATGAAGGTAGCGGTAAGGCCGCGCTTTTCGGCTAGTGTTTTGACCATGTACTTGAAAAATACGTGGCGATCGCAGGCCGTCATCGCCTCGCTGTAGCTCCAGTTCAGCTCAAACTGACCGTTCGCGTCCTCATGGTCACACTGGTAGGGCTCCCAGCCTAGATCTTCCATGTAGCCAACCACCGTCGAGATCAAATCAAACTGTCGCATCAGGTTGAGCTGATCGTAACAAGGGCGCTCTGCAGTATCTCTCTGGTCCGCTACAGCGTAGCCCGCTTCTGTTTTCTTCAAGAGAAAAAATTCTGCCTCTACGCCCGCTTTATAGGTGTAGCCCATAGACTCGCAGCGGTCTATCGCTCTACCCAAAATCATCCGTGGGGCAGCCGGAAATGGTTCGCCCTCAAAGTAGACATTGCTAGCGACCCAGCCAACAGTGGGCTCCCACGGCAGCTGGATCAAAGAGGCAGGGTCTGGTATGGCCGCAATTTCAGCCGCCTCCGGCCCTAGCCCCAAGTTCGAGGCAAATGCACTGAAGAAAGCACCCTCTTTTTCAACAGAAGCGATCTTCGCAGCGGGAACAAGCTTGGCCCTAGTGCCACCTAGCAGGTCAGTATAGGAGACTAAAAAGAACTTTATACCGAGGGTCTTAGCCTTCTCTTCCAGGCTTGGCGTCTGTAAACTTTGCGTTTTAACTAGCGTTCCGACCATCGTGTGCCTACCACCTTGAACCTATTACTTTGAATGTATCAGGTACAGAAATCGTTACTTAGATACTTTTTCTCCCTTCAGTAAATCAGTCGAACTACAGAAGGTTTTGTGATATTTGTTACGAAACCCTGATTTGTTATCGCTTCATCACTTTTGCCTATTTCTATTCAAGAACGACTCTATCCAAGAACGATTGTTCATAAATAAACTCCATTAAAAATATCTTTTAAGCGCATATTTTGGTCGCTTGCCTCGTAGTCTGAAGAACAGTTTTGAAGAGTAAAGTTGATTACTATTTTGAATGGCTGATCGCAATGCTTGAAGCTCTGCGGTTGGAGCCTATAGCGATCGCCACTTGGCGCTGATTCCTCTTTTTAAGGAATATTCTTTTGAATGAATATTTTGGTAATTCAAAGCAGTCCCCTAGATCCAGTCGGTGTGTTCGGAGAACGCCTGGTTGACCTAGGTGCGACTCTTTCAGTTTGGCTGACCGAAAAGGAGCCAGCGCCACCAACCGGAAACTATGATGGACTTGTTGTTTTAGGCGGAGCGATGAACGCTCACGAAGATGAAAAGTTTCCTCATTTACGCGCCGCCGTCGGCCTGATTCAGAAGTTTCGCCGAGAGAACAAACCGATCATGGGCATTTGCCTAGGGGCTCAGCTAATTGCTCGCGCCTTCGGCTCTCAGGTGTATACTCACCGAGTACCAGAGTTAGGATTCTGTCCTGTAAGCGTTGTCGAAAGTGAGCACGTTGATCGCTGGCTAAAAGAGCTGCCTACTGAGCTATGTTTGATGCAGTGGCATTTTGACACCTTTGATCTACCGCCCGAAGCAACGCTACTCATGACTAACAAAGTCTGCAAATATCAGGCGTATCGCATTGGTGAGAATATATACGGCTTTCAGTTTCACTTTGAGGTGACGCCCGAGATCGTAATCAGCTGGCTGTCAATGAAAAACGACTGGATCGAGGCCCACTATCCGCAGTTAGATTCGCAGATCAAAGCGCAGGTAGAAGCCTATGGACAGCGCTCAGCTCAGTTTGCTCATCGCGTCGCTGACAACTGGCTGGCTCTATTCTCTAAACCTGGCCGTGGACAAGTTGTAGTCTGAGACTTTGTTGTATTTACAGCAGCGTCTTTTCAGTAAACTTTGTTATCGGGCAGCTTGATCACTTTATCACTTATCGCTTTATCAATGGAGCCCTTATGGCCTATCCCAACATCCAACCACTGTCTTCAAAACTTCAAGCATTGCAGGAGAGCCTTCAAGATCAAGGCGTGAAGTATGCCATGGCTAGCTTTGTCGATATTCACGGCATGTGCAAAGGGAAAGTGGTGCCGATGGAGCATTTTGACCGAATGATGCAAGGGTCTGAGCTGTTTACAGGTGCGGCCTTAGATGGCGTACCTCAGGAGATCAACGACGATGAAGTCGGCACCATGCCTGACCCAGAGAGCGCTACGGTGCTGCCCTGGAATTCAGAAATTGTGTGGTTTGCCAGCGACTTGCACCTGGTAGGAGAGCCCTTTGAGGCTTGCTGTCGGACAATTTTGAAGAATACACTGCGGCAAGCAGAGGCGATGGGATATCGGTTCAATCTGGGGATTGAAACAGAGTTCTTCATCTTTAAGGAAACTGAAGATAAGGGATTTGATCGGGGGTTTGCACCTGTAAGCGATCGCGATACCCTACCCAAAGCCGCCTACGCGCTGCCCACCGTTCTCGATAATTACAAGATCCTAGATCGCATCGTCAGCGCCATGAACGGCCTAGGCTGGGACGTGTACTCTTTTGACCATGAGGATGCTCAAGGTCAATTTGAAACAGATTTCACCTACTGCGATGCGCTGACGATGGCCGATCGGCTAACGTTTTTTCGATTTATGGTGAAAGAACTCGCCCGCGCGGAGGGCTATTTTGCTAGCTTTATGCCCAAGCCCCTTGCTAATCAAACCGGCAGTGGTGCCCACTACAACATGTCGCTAGCAGATATTGAAACAGGGAAGAATCTGTTTGAAGACACTAGCGATCCGTGCGGCCTCTCTAAGCTAGGCTACCAGTTTATTGCGGGCGTTTTGAGACATGCCAAAGCGATTGTGGCGGTGACCTGCCCGACAGTCAATAGCTATAAGCGGCTGGTGCGAAAGGGAAGCATGTCCGGTTTTACCTGGGCACCCGTGTATGTGTGCTATGGCAACAATAATAGAACAAATATGCTGCGAATTCCGCTAGGTGGCGGACGGGTAGAATGCCGAGCGGCTGACATTTCGACTAATCTCTATCTAGGTGCGGCGATGATCTTGGCGGCTGGGCTAGAAGGCATTCGCGAAGGGTTGAATCCAGGCGAGCCGCATACGGAGAATATGTATGAGTATTCGCTAGACGAGCTAAGAGAGATGGGGATTGAGACATTACCGAAGACTTTAGGAAATGCGATCGCAGCCTTCGCCGCCGATCCGCTCAGCAAAAAAGTCATGGGGCCGCTGATGTATCAAACCTACATCGACTTCAAAACTCAAGAGTGGGAGGACTACCATTCCCATATCTCAGATTGGGAAATTCAACGCTATCTAAAGTTTTTCTAACACTACGGTACCTACACTATCTGGATTGACGACCAACGACAGATGGAATTCTGACAGAGCTTTGTTGGTGGCAGTATTGATAAAGTCTAGATACTCAGATCTCTCGGATTTCTGCCGTCTGTCGGCAACGCAGTTCTGTGTTTCTAGATGAACTTTGCAGACAAGTTTTACTTCAAAATTCATCTAGAAAACATTTCTTTGCTGAGCTTTGAATATGCACTCATCTGAACTATGGAAAATGCATTTGCGTTCATCTTGTTTTGCACTGATGCTGACAGTAGAGGAACATTTCAATGCTTTTCATAGAGCAGATTCGGTTGTTTATTTAGAATTACCTGCAAAGGCGTCTGTAGAGTATTTGTAAAAATGTTTTATTCATTGGCGGCTAGTATTCTTGAATACTATTGTACGTAACTGCTGTACTACAATCTGGTGGTAGCAATAAAAGTAATAGAGTAGAAGTATGTGGTACCAATTAAGGAGTTTGTGGTACAGATTGAGTGAACGAAGAGTGGATTATGGAAGAAGAGCCTTGGAAAGAGCCCTGGAAGAACTTGAAACTGATATCAATCGGCACCACTCACGCTTAGAAAGACAATCCGGTAGATGGCTATTTCCGGTTGCAGTGGCATGCTTCGGTGTAGGAGCTATGGGAGGTAATATTTATATACAACTATTAGCCCTATTAGCCTATGTTGGTGCATTAGGAATATTTGGCAAACTGATTAGCCTTGACTGGGAAACAAGAGGTTCTCTTCCAGGAAGGCTCCAGCAAATTAAAAATCGAGTGGGTGAGATTCCAGATGACATCGATTACAAATGGGCTTTGCTCGAACGTTATCGTATTCTCAACGTAAGGATCTCATTCATGAGATCCCCGCTCAACACACCGATCTATCTATTCAGCAGCTCGTTCTACATAGTTTCTTTCTTCAGCGTTCTATGGAAGTTTGTGTATGGGTAGTTAGAGCTAGATTGCTGTAGTCGGTTAACTTTTTGCTACAACTTCACCGCTGCGAATATGGTTGTCGTTGGCTTCAACTGTGGTTCTATCTAAATCGCTAAGCTGATCGACGTTAGTTAGCTCCATATCAAGATTTTGTACCTTTTTCTGCTTTCAAAAATTTCTCTTTGACGCTCTATCATATGCAGACTGTAGCATGCAGAGTTTGTACATTAAACCCGGTTCTTTCTCTTCAACTCCATTTACCGACCTGCCCACACCACTGGGCGCGCTAGTAGCTGAGTATCGAATTGAAGCCTCAACGGCGATCACATACCCAGTCAAGGCAGGACAATACATTCAAATCATCGATATCGAAGGCTCGCAGTGTTCAGACTTTCTAGCCTTTGCCGGAGATCACTATCGAGAAGAGCTAGATAGCACGGTCACCCGCACGCTGCTAGGGATGGCTATGCCTCAAGCTGGGCTGCTCAGCAAGTATTTCTCACAAAACATGCAGCCCTTGGTAGAAGTAATTCAAGATACATGCGATCGCCACGATAGCTTTCTGCTAGCCTGCACTAACAAATATTACGAAGATGCGGGTTACTTCGATCACCCCAGCTGTAGTGAAAACTTCAATCAGGTCTTGGCCGCTTACGGAATTGCGCCTCGCTTAGGCTGGCCGGCGATAAACTTCTTCTTCAATACCGCCGTGAATGAGAGCGGGGAGATTACTTCGGCAGAATCTTGGTCTCGCCCAGGAGACTATGTATTGCTCAAGGCGCATCAGGATTTGCTCTGTGCGAGTTCGGCCTGTCCTGATGATATTGACCCTGTTAATGGCTGGTGTCCGACGCCGATTCATGTTCGTATTTACGCGGCAGAAGAGAATTTTTCGCCAGCGATTGGACGACGTAGTACGCCAGAGCTGCCGCTGCGGCTGACCCAAGATAGCGCGTTTACTGCTCGGGTGCGATCGCTTACAAAAAACCTAGTGGAATACAACAGCTTTTGGGTGCCGATGAGCTATTCTCATCACGGCGATCAGGCTGAATACTGGGCGCTAAGGGAGCGGGTGGCGCTGATGGATCTCTCAGCGCTGCGTAAGTTTGAGGTGGTGGGGCCAGATGCGCGATCGCTACTGCAATGGACGTTCTCTCGTAACGTAGCCAAACTAGCTGTGGGACAATCGGCCTACGGCTGTCTGCTCAATCCGCATGGCGGCATAATCGATGATGGCATTGTTTTTCGGCTAGGGGAAGTGGCCTATCGCTATGTCGGAAATTGCGATGCGGATGGCCTTTGGCTACAGAAGGTGGCTAAAAGGAAAGGTTTCGCAGTGACGATTACCAACAGCAGCGATCGTCTGCACAATCTGGCACTTCAGGGGCCTCGCTCGCGAGATCTGTTGTATCCGCTGGTGGAAATCAATGCCGAGTGGAAGATTACCAACCTCAGCGAGCTGAAATTTTTCCGCTTCGTCACTGGTCGCATCGGGGAAGTGCCTGTTTTGCTCTCGCGTACGGGCTATACGGGTGAGCTAGGCTATGAGCTATTTGTTCATCTTCGTTGGGGCGAACGGCTATGGGATGTGCTGATGCAGGCAGGAGAGGCTTACGGTCTCTTGCCGCTGGGTATGCAGGGATTAGACCGAGCTAGGAT
>NZ_JADEXO010000234.1 GCF_015207105.1 cf. Phormidesmis sp. LEGE 11477 | reverse complement strand
GCCCTACGCATTGTGCACCTCGAGTGGCGTTGATATTGGAGAGGCAGTGATAAAGGCGGGCTGGGCAAGAGTCGCGCGGCGGACGCTCCATAGCAGTGATGCCGAGCCGGCCGTTATCGCTAGGTACGGTACCTCCGAGGCATCCGCACGCAGAGAAGGATTGGGGCTTTGGAAGGTGGCGCCTGTTCGCTGGTGGGACTCTTGGTGGTTCGAGCTGACCAAAACCAGCCTCACAATCGCCGGCGCGGTCTTCGGCTTTTGGTTGGCCGCCGGCTTCAACTACCGGCGCAACCAAAAGCTTCACGAACAAGCACGACAGCGGGAAGCCACCTCGCTGGCCGCGGCCCTTGGCCTTGAATTCGACATAGCACGAAGGTCGATTCAGGTCATGGTAACAAAAGTATCTGAAGTTCCTGGTGTTAGCCTCTTGGCTTCGTCCAAAGAAGAGAACGAACCCGAGGCATTCCGTATGGAGCTCTTCGAGGCGAACAGATCCCGACTCACACTCTTCGAACCAGAGATCGCCGTGAAACTGGTAGGCGCACATGCCAGCTTCGACTACTTTCGCAGCCTTTACTTTGCTGCTGCCCGACAGCCATTTTCGTCTGGTCGACATGGTCCGAGCCATCTGAGGGATTCGGCCAAATCTGCCACCCAACACATAGAGGCAGCGCAAGAAGCCTTGAGGAACTTTGCTCCACACAACGCAAACACGCAAAGCAAGTAAGGAACTCGACGCACGGGCCCGGGGTTGACGTGTCGATAGGACGCTGCAGACTGTCATGCTTCCTCCCTCCTCTTCGACATCGGCCGCTTGGCCCAGCGATGCTTGTAGCCCTCGTGAGGCTTGGGGAACCCGGCGTTGGGTTTCTGGCGCTTGGGCCCCTGCTTCGTCTTGCCTCTCAATCGATCGATCTTCGCCGCGCCGTGCTTGACGCTGCCCAGCGTGGTTGCGGGCGTGTCGATGGTGTCTTGTGAGAGCCTGTAACTCAGGGCAGAGTAGCTGCCATGCGAAACCAACTTCCGATGGCAGGGCTTTTCGTCGTCCTTGGAGTGGGGCTGACCCTGGCTGCTTTGGGCATTGTGCCGGCGATCACCGAACTGGGCTTCGCCTGGAGCGACCTGAAAGACTGGCAGACTTTGATGACAGGACTTTTGATCATCGCTGCGGCAGGACTTGCCTATGGGGGTGTATGGCATCAGGTGCGCGCCGCTAACCGACGCCTGACGGTGCAGATCGATGCAGCAGACAGGAGCTTGCGCGCTCAGATCGACGCAGCGGATAGACGGTTGGCTGCCCAAATGACTGCAGAGCGAACTCGGCAAGAAGCGGCTCGTGTGAACGAAGCCGTCGCAGTTGCCACCGCTTTTGCTAGCGAGTTTCGTGTGAAAGCCTTTGTTTGGGAAGCAGCTTCCAACAGTATTTTGGAAGAGCTCGATGGCACTGACGCGGATTTTAATGCTAACGCTCGTAGTGTCCTGAAGTACCTGCTGGGCCAGCCCAAGAGCCCGATCTTCGAATCGCACATTGGTAAGATTGGTGTACTGCCCACAGCGCTGATACTGAGAGTCGTGAACGAAAGCTCGGTCTATACAAACATGATGTCGGTGGTGGATCACATGCTGGGGCGCCAAGAGCGCGGCAACCTCACCAGAGCGGACCTCGGGAATTTATCGAAGAGGTTTCGTAACCACGAACGCGACGCTAACGACGTTGCCGACCAAATCGAGAAATTTATTGCTACACTGTAGAGCTAATCCTCGAACTAAGATCACATATCCCTGCCTCTCAAAATCAACCAATAGCTGGCGCTCTCCAAGCGCGCGAAGGGACGCCTGGCGGCGGCCTATCCAAAGCCGCACCGCCGCCGGGCTTGTGATGGACGCGGGAGAGAGGGGCTTGGCCCCGGATGCCCAGCAACGCTATCTGCGGAGGGATCTGGGCCGGGTGCCCGGCGCGGCGCTGCTGTGGGATCTGGTGGCTGCTACGAGGTCTTCAGTTGATCAATGACTACGCTCACAATGGCCTCCCAAGCTTGCGCTCCAGCGCTGCTTAGTTTGAAGTGTTGATCATACAACCTTTTCAACTCTTCGTCCGAAAGCTTCCGTGTCGGACCGAAGACCTCGCGCTCCTCAGGGCCGATTTGATGAACCTGGCGAAACAAACCAGAATTGAGCCATTCGAGAAATCGATTGATGTCTTCGTGGTATTCCACCAAGCCGTTCTCGGCTAGTTCCTTAACTGCCTCAAGTTCCTTTGTGTTCATGCTAAAGGTCAACGGGCTTTCAGGGGATGAGGGGCCTTCACCAACTACGATGAGTTCCGAGCGGCCAATCTCCACAAGAAGCCTGATTGATTCAAGCGACAGACTACCTAATTGGTTGGCGAGTTGCTCGTTCCCGGCAGCCCTCGCCTTCTGTTGGATTGTTTCTATTGAGAACCCGCCAATCATAACCTTGTTAGCGGCGGCCAATTTCTTTGGAAGTTGCTTTGCGATCTCTCCTACGGGC
>NZ_JADEXO010000134.1 GCF_015207105.1 cf. Phormidesmis sp. LEGE 11477 | reverse complement strand
CGCCGACACCGCCGATATTGCCCGAACCACCGCCTGAAACGATTCAGCTAAAAGTTCCTCGAAACGTTCACTTTGGCTTGGATCAAGACTTCATCAGTGCAGAGAGTGCGGTGGTACTAGACCAGATCGTGGCGGTCTTAGTGCAATATCCCAGCATTGTGGTTGATCTTCATGGTCATACGGACTCGCGGGCTAGCGTCGCCTACAACCAAGACTTAGCCAGACGCAGAGCGGAGAATACCCGTCGCTATCTTTTGAACCAGGGGATAGGCGCACAAAGGATGACTATTCGCTCGCTAGGAGAAACTGAGCTGCTGGTAGAAGAGACCAATCGGACTAACTATGCGCGCAATCGGCGAGTCGAATTTGTGTTTCAAGATGTGCGTGGTGTTGAGATTGAGTTCTTTAATCAAGAAGAAGATCTGCAAGTTGAGCCGTAGAAGTGAGGTTAGGAGAATTGTGCGATCGCATAGCGAAACCTGCGATCGCCAGGGCACGAAAGGCTTTCAAAAGCTGCTGTAGTCATGTTTCTTCGATCTTATTGATTCAAAAACATATCGACTTTTTTTGATTGATATGGGCATGTTAATAGCTGTATTCCCTTGAATAGATAAACTGCTACCTCGCGACTTGATCAGACGCCTGCTAAGCCAAGTCATTCCCCAGACGAAAAGTCCTAATTCCTCATGGTTCTAGTTCATTCACACACACCATTCAAAGCGTCCGCCTTGCGCTATCTTGCTAGCAGTTTGTCCATTACGCTTTGTGCTGTGGGAGCTTGGTCACAGCCGGTCCGCGCAGAAGGCAGCCGAGATATGTTTCCCGACGGAGCCCCTGGCAATCGAGGTCATATCATTTGGAGATCTGGAACGGCAGCAGGCTTTAGGAATCGAACTTTGCTACGGGTATATGCCGAAGAGGACGAATATATCTTGGTCGGCTCTAGTGCTGTCGATAGGCGTAACGGCGATATTGAGATTTTCAACCCTAATCGGGTTAATGGCCAGGCCGCTAATGAGACCATACCAAGCAATCCAGATTTCACCTGTACCGACCAAGATGGGCTGGGATTTATTGCTAATCGCGCCGAAGAACTCGCGGGCCCAGAGTCTATTGATGGCACCGGAAACACGGGTGGGTACGAACCTTGTTTCTACCAAGCGCCCGAGACAGGAATCTACTATGTGGCGATGTATGGCCCGAGTGGTCGCAATAGTACTGAGAGTGCTAACAACGGCGTTCAACCGAATATAAATCAGCTCAATACAGGCAATAACCAAAATACAGGAATTTCGGCTTGGGATGTCACTGTACGCAGTAGCGATCAAAGCTCGACGGACGATCTAGAAGGCCGCCTGCATACCTTCTTGATAAGTTTGAACATGGGACGCAATGGCAGATATCTGCACTCCGATCTGTATCCCATTACTACGGACGGCTACCGCTATGAAATCGATATGCGCGGACTAGATCCGTTTGGCTTTAGAATTTTTGGTAGCCAGCTTGGAAACCTGGACAGTGATGGTGTAAGTCCGCTATACAAAGATGTTCTCGGAGAGAATGGCAGCATTGATAATCCAGAAGGCGGTACCAGCAGCGCGCCGCCTCAATACCCTATCTTCTTTAACGAAATAGACAATGCAGTTCTACCCTTTCTGCCCGTATACGATCCCACAGGCACGGAGACAGGTGTAGGATTTCCACCGTCACCTATTCTTCCTGTTGTGAGTAGTCCCTCATTTTCAGGTAATCTCTCGGGGAGCGCCTCTACTGTTAACACGGGCGGAAATTTCTCTTTCGATAGCAACCTGTTAGGTGTTTATCAGATTGTGATTAGTCGAGACGGTGTTGACTTTGATCCAAGCAACCCGCAAAACAGGGTGCTGCGCGGGTACATGCCTGCAGCTGGTCCTCAAACTGTCTCTTGGAATGGACAGGACAAAACTGGAGATCCATTTCCTGTCGGCAGCTTCCGCTATGAAATACAAACCCACGGCGGTGAATATCACTTTCCACTGAGTGATGCTGAAAACAATGTTGGTGGCGGGCCAACCTACACTTTGTTGAACGGTACCAATCCACTGGGCAACAACGTGGCTTTCTACGATCATAGCGGCTATCGTACTTTGAATGGCACCATCGTGGAGGATCGCGATCCGGACGATGGCAATCCGTTTGACGATGCCCTGTGTGGCCTCGGTCCACCTAACCCACCGGCAACTGATCTATCCCTCGGCGCTGATTCGAGTACTTCTACCTTCAACGTTTTTGGTCTATCTGGTAATAGGGGAAATACTAACAGAAGATGTGACGAGGCCTCATCATTTGGAGATACTAAAACACTAGATCTGTGGACATACACGCCTAGTCCAGCGGCTGGAAATGAGCTGCTCATTCTGGATTTAGTAGACTATGGTGATGCGCCTGATACTGAAGCTGGCAATGGAGCGGGTAACTACAGCACATTAGCGAATGACGATGGCCCGGTACACGGTATTGACAGTTCTCTCGTTTTAGGAAATGGGGTCACCGACGACACGGATGGTTTTGTTGATGGGACAGATGATAACGGTGATGCCACAGATGATACCGATGACGCATTTACCACCTTACCGGATGTCATCGTAGGACGTCCGTACAGCCTGTCAGATATTCCGGTTAATAATACAACGGGTGGCAATGCGACGCTGCATGCCTGGATAGACTTTGATCAAGATGGCCAATTTGAAGCCAGCGAATATCAAAGCGCAACTGTTATCAATAATGCCTCTACTGCTGATTTGAGCTGGACTGTACCTAGCGATGCTAGTGCTGGAACGACCTATGCTCGTTTTCGTTTGACGACTGATAGCTTGAGTGATGACGGTGACACTGCTGAGGTCGATGAGCGATCGATCGGCGGGGCTAGCGATGGTGAGGTGGAAGATTATCAGCTTGAGGCTTTTTTACCGGTTCCAGATATGCTGCTGGTCAAACGGATTACTGCTATCAACCGAGGCCGTTCTGAAAGAGAACAGCTATTTGATGATAGCTACGTGGATGTCGCTGGCGATCCAAATGACAATGAGATCAACTGGCCAGAGGGAACAGAACCAGCAACTATTGGTAGCGGCACGGTCGAAAGCTATATTCGAGGAATTACGGGCGTTGATGATACGACAGCGATATCAGGTGTCACGGTGCGCCCCGGTGACGAGATTGAGTACACGGTTTCGTTTTTATCGAATGGCGATGCGGCGGCTAACGATCTGTTGATCTGCGATCGCATCCCCGAAAACACCACCTTCGCCAACAACGCCTTCAACAATCTCGCACCCCGCTACACAGGCGGCGGCAACCGAGGCATTTATCTAGAGTTCAACAATCAACAAGTCGCCCTCACTAACGTCAACGACGGCGATGAAATTCCAGACACCTCCGGCAATGACGACGGCATCGGCGGCTATTACTTCGCACCAGGCGTTTTGCCTAGCAGCGTTTTCTCAGGTATCGACTGTGGCGGCAGTGGCACTAACGAAAATGGCGCGATTGTAGTGGATTTAAGCGACTTACCTAATGCCGCCGGAGAGGGCACACCAGACAATTCCTATGGATTTATCCGCTTTAGAGTCGTGGTTGACTAGCAGTTTCAAGGAGGTCTAGAATTTCAGAGATATTGTCTATGTTCTTAATTCTCAGCCCTCCTAGATCTACAGGCTGAGTCTTGTAGGGCTGCTGAGTGTTCGGCGGTGATTCTAACTGATCTAAGCCCGCTCGGATTGCTTCGTTGACAGCTTCCTTAAAGCTAGAAAAGCCTCTTAGCTGCTTCAACCTAGCGGCAACGTCGTCATCTAAGGTCAATGTAGTACGCATACATCAAGACATCATTTTCGCGATGTCTTGATGATAAACGCTTAGGTGAGGCTATACAAATAACCAATCAAAGCAGTACTGCGGTATGTATTATGGTGGGCTTTGAAGCTTATGAATGCTGTGATGACTACTTTGACGTTGAGCGGCCTATATATCTATCCAATTAAATCGGCAGCGGGCATCGCGATAAGTCAGGCGCAGATGACGGCGCGCGGGCTGCAATACGATCGGCGATGGATGGTAGTGGACGCGCAGGGTAAGTTTATGAGCCAGCGGCGGTTTCCTCGGCTGGCGCTGATCAAAGTAGCGATCACAGACCAGCTAAAAATCACTGCACCAGGAATGCCAGATTGTTCAATTCCGCTTACCGCTTGCTCAGATACAGAAACAATGGTTGAAGTGTGGGGCGATCGCGTGCCAGCAGTCGCTTCACCCGCTGAAGTCGACAAATGGTTCACTCAGTTTCTAGGCGTAACATGTCAGCTCGTACATATGCCCGATAGCTCGCAGCGACCTACAGACCACGGCAAACTCGGCTCCGAGCAGATTGTTAGCTTTGCCGATGCCTATCCTTTCTTATTGATTTCCTCAGCCTCACTCGCTCATCTAAACGAAAAGCTAGATTCTCCGGTGCCGATGAATCGCTTTCGGCCTAACTTTGTTGTCAGTGGATGCGATCGCCCTCACGCCGAAGATGATTGGCAGCAAATTCGCATCGGCGATGTTGCGTTCTCGGTGGCTAAACCCTGCGCTCGGTGCTCGATACCCAATGTCGATCAGGCGACAGGAAAACGCGCGCTGGAGCCGACGAAAACACTTGCCACCTATCGCGCCTGGGATAAAGCGATCTGGTTTGGCCAGAACTTGGTAGAAATTGGCAAAGGCGATCGCTCAGGCACACGATCCAGCACACTTAGCGTAGGCGATGAGATCGAAGTTCTGGCCTAGAATGCAATTAAGAGCTGTTATGACAGAGACGAGTCTTATGGTTCAAGCTTCTGCACCCCCTCTGACGCTGGATGCATTTTTGCAGCTACCTGAGACTCAACCTGCCAGCGAATACATCAATCATCAGACGATACAAAAGCCCGTGCTGCAAGGAGAGCATAGTCTGATACAGGTTGCTCTTTGCAAGACTATTGACCAGGTGGCAGAATCCCAGCGTATTGCCAAAGCTTTTTCAGAACTACGCTGTGTCTTTGGCGACGCGGCGATTGTCCCTGACGTCTCGGTCTTTCGCTGGGGGCGGATTCCGCGTGCCCCATCAGGACGCATTGCCAATCGGTTTGAAGTTCATCCAGACTGGGCAATTGAGATTCTATCGCCAGACCAGGCTCAAACGAGACCTCTAGAGAAGCTGCTGCACTGCGTGGAACATGGTACAGAGCTAGGGTGGCTGATAGACCCAGAGGCTGAGAGCATATTGACGCTTTCCGCTGAATCACAGATAAAGCTGTTTCGAGGCTCTCAGGTTTTACCTGCTCTGACAGGATTGAATCTGACTCTATCGGCTGACGATGTGTTTAACTGGCTGCACCTACCAAACTAGTCAGATAAAGTAGCAAATGACGAACACGATTTGGGAGTTAGCAATTCGATCGGTGGTTTATCACGCGATCGCGCTTTGGTCAGTTGCGTACAGCCAGCCAAACAGCTCACCCACCGTCAGCTCAAAATCTGAAGCAAATTCAGGCACGGGCAGCCGTACACCTGATTTTTCATAGAAAGCGGTTGGTGCATCCGGCAGATAGCTAAAGACGCATTTTTCATACGGATCAACCAGCCAACCCATTTGGGTTCCATACTCGGCAGCGTGCAAAATCTTCTTGACAAGTTTCGATGGACTTTGCTTAGGCGATAAGATCTCAATCATCCAGCTAGGCGCGGCAGACAGTTCTCCATCAATCATGCCATCTTCATCTCTAGGGATAGCTGCCCAGGGAAGAACTGTAATATCAGGAACGATAGAGTGTCCGCCAAACGTACAGCGCAGTTCTGGAAAAGTGAGTGCTTTTTGAGTGCTTTCGAGCGCTAAGTCAATAGCGGATGTCAGCTTGGCTCGAATACGGCTGTGCGCTGCTTTTGGCATTGGCTTTTGAATAATTTTACCGTCGATATACTCACTCGCCGGTTTTGTCTCTGGCAGCAGCAGAAAGTCTTCTATAGTCGTATTTTCGCGTTTGACGGGTGTTTGTACCATGCCTAGATCAGACTGTTGACTCGTTGCTCGTTAGTTGCTCGTTGGTATAGCAATGCGCGGATGCATACTCTAAGAGAAGGCTGCGCCTACGTGCAGTTGCTATGCACTTTGCGCTGTTGGGAAAGGACTGTGGCCTCTCGGTGTGTAGCAAGCAAAGTGCGGAAGGCTACAGATCGATTGTAGCTTGCACAAGAGCAAGGAAAAAGCGAGACTTTGGATGTCGATGGCCTACGGTTGCCTGTTGCCCACAATACCGCTAGATCTGCCGCTTTGCCTTACGATTTTTTTACAATCCGCAGATGTGAGATCATCAATTGCAGATGCGGTTTTATCCAGCCATCTGTAGTTTTTGACACGCGCCAATTGGCGATCTGCAAAAAATGCCTATCAAAACGGTTTCGACCACTCCTTTCGACGACCAAAAGCCAGGAACCTCTGGCCTACGCAAGCAAGTTCCTACCTTCCAAAAGCCTAACTATCTAGAGAACTTTATTCAATCCACCTTTGACAGCCTCGAAGACTATCAGGGCAAAACCCTTGTCGTCGGTGGCGATGGTCGCTACTACAATCGCCCGGCTATTCAAACTATCTTGAGAATGGCTGCAGCCAACGGTATCGGTAAAGTCCTGGTCGGCAAAGGCGGCATTCTCTCCACACCCGCTGCCTCTTGCCTAATTCGCAAATACGACGCGATCGGCGGCATTATCCTGTCGGCTAGCCATAATCCCGGCGGCCCAGAAGGTGATTTTGGCGTCAAATACAACGTCTCTAATGGTGGCCCTGCGCCCGAGAAGGTGACGAGCGCCATCTTTGAGAACAGCAAGTCAATTAGCGAATATAAAATCGCGGATACTGACGATATCGATCTCAATAACCTCGGCACTAGTCAAATTGAAGGCATGGCGGTTGAGGTGGTTGATTCTGTAGCGGATTACGTCGAGCTGATGCAGCAGCTATTCGACTTCGACAAGATTAGTAACCTGTTGAAAGGCGACTTCAGCATGTGCATGGATTCGCTGCATGCGGTGACTGGCCCCTATGCCAAGCAGATTTTTGAGCAGGCGCTAGGGGCGAAGGCGGGGACGGTGACTAACGGTGAGCCGTTAGAAGATTTTGGCGGCGGCCACCCGGACCCCAATCTGGTCTATGCCCATGATCTGGTAGAGACTATGTTTGCAGACGATGCGCCGGATTTTGGGGCGGCGTCGGATGGCGATGGCGATCGCAATATGATCTTGGGCAACAACTTCTTCGTCAACCCTAGCGACAGTCTGGCCCTAATCGCCGCCAATGCGACCCTAGTGCCGGGCTACAAAGATGGGCTCTCGGGCGTAGCTCGCTCGATGCCTACTAGCCAAGCCGCCGATCGCGTGGCCGAAAAGCTTGGGCTCGACTGCTATGAAACGCCGACGGGCTGGAAGTTCTTTGGCAACTTGCTTGATGCGGACAAGATCACCATCTGTGGCGAGGAGAGCTTTGGCACGGGCTCTAACCACGTCCGCGAAAAAGACGGCCTCTGGGCGGTGCTGTTTTGGCTGAATATTTTGGCGGAGCGGCAGCAGTCGGTAGAAGCGATTGTGACTGAGCATTGGCAGACGTACGGTCGAAATTTCTACTCGCGGCATGATTACGAAGGGGTGGATAGTGCGAAGGCGAATGAATTGATAGAGGGACTGCGATCGCAATTTTCCACCCTGCCCGGCAGCAGCCTCGGCGACTATACCGTCGACTATGCCGATGACTTTAGCTATACCGATCCAATCGACGGCAGCGTCAGCCAAAAGCAAGGCGTCCGCATCGGCTTTACCGACGGCTCGCGGATAGTTTTTCGGCTGTCGGGCACTGGCACGAAAGGGGCGACCATCCGGCTCTATCTAGAGAGTTACGAATCTGATGCTGCCAAACACGATGTCGATCCTCAAGCGGCCTTAAAGCCTTTGATTGTAATCGCTGATCAAGTCTCGAAGCTTCAAGAACTCACAGGCCGTGACCAGCCGACTGTGATCACTTAAGGTAATTACTCAAACGGGATATTTCACCCTTTGATCTTCTTAGGGCAGGCTTCAACCCTGCCCACACGCTGATGCAAGCAACTCAAATGCAGGCAATCTATGCAAACAACTGCCGAATACTACTGTGCCTTTTGCGGTGAACCCAGCACTACTTTTGTTGACCTTAGTGCGGGCAATACTCAGTCATATATCGAAGACTGTCAGGTCTGCTGTCGGCCTAATATTCTCTATGTGTCTGTTGACGAAGACACCTTGACGGTTACTATTCAAACGGACTATCAGGAGTAGTCACTGACAGTCATAGCGCTAATGTCATGAGCACATAGAACTTTCAGCCTGAAAACAGTACCTTAGCCAAGTGACAAGCGCTATAGAGCCACTGATCAAGTGATTGTTCAGTGATAACTCGGTGGTAATTCGGTGTAATGACGATACATTTTGTAATGGATCTACCAATCTAAGTTGATTTCGGGAACGCTAAAAACATTGAACATCACTTAGTTTACTTGCCTAGTTCTGTTCATTCCAGGTCCTCTGAAGCGAGAAACATGAAGTATTGGGAATTTCTGATTCAGAAAGAAGGCGATCAAACCTGGCTGCCGCTAGAGACTCATCAGGTAGAGATTCTAGCCGGTCGCTATCGTGTGATTGCTCATACTAATCGGACCAATACCCCAGTAGATATTCGGGTCAGTCAGCTAGTCACCACAGAGACGCTACCGCGAAAACGAGTTCGCGATCGCGCCAGTCAAACGAATGAAGCGGGTCTAGTTGTCGTTGTTCCCTACGTGCATCTAGAGCCGGGTCAGTGGGAGCTGACTTGCAGCAGTCAAGATATCGCAGATGGCCTGGATAGCTGGCAATATAGCTTGCAGATACAGGTCTTTGCACCCGCTGAAGAAGGCTGGCCTGCTGATTCGCCGACGCTGTCTGAGGCGGAGATAGAAGCCCTAGACAAATCACTGTTATTCGATTCAGCCGCTGCTGTAAATCAGGATTTGCCTTTGATTCAGGCTCAGAGCCAGCTTCGCGCTCAGTCTCTTCATGCTAGAGCTGACGTAGAAGCAGAGGCGATATACGGAATCTCTCTGCGTCAGCGAGCATTTCTAGCTCAAGACAATCAGCCTATGACCATCGTTGGTCAGGTGCAGGCGCTATCCCCTCTGTTCGAGGGTCAGAGCAACAGTCAGCTGTGGCTACGCCTGCAAGATCCAGAAACCGCACGGGTGATCATGGAAGCGCATCGACCGATCAATTTGGCTCGATTGCCAGCGGATTTTAAGGTGAAGATTCAGCTACCCGCGCGCGTGACTACGCGAATTGTTCTAGGAGAAGTTTCTCTGCGCCCTGACTCGCCAGAGGCTGAAACTTCAGGTGCTGTACTAAGTGCTGCCGCCTTTACCATCACCGCCGGAATCGCTCAGACACTGGATGAGACTGCTAATAGCGATCCAAGCAGCGCTAGCTTGGATTATTTTGACGAGGAACATTCAGCGTCTTCCCCAACGTTTTCTCAGCTAGAAAATGCTGATTACGCCGACCCTCTTCCTTTAGGAGATTCGCTGCCGCTAGCTGCGCCGCCTGTGTCTGTAGGTGTTCATAGCCCGTCGCCAGCGATAGGCGTTGTTCTTCCTCCTCGAATCGATCTGCCAGTAAGTGCGAATTCGACTGGCCGGATTGACTTACCCAGCTTTCTGCCCTCGAATTTATTGCTTGTGAGCGATTCACCAAAAGCTCAACCTGTGGGTTCGCCAGAGGCTCAACCTGTGGGTTCGCCAGAGGCTCAATCTACGAGTTCGCCAGAGGCTCGACCTGTGAGTTCGTTAAAGGCTCAGCTCCAGCAAGACAGTCAGCCTGCGGATTTAGGATCGCCGGATACTACAAACGGTGAGCTAGACAGTGGACCAAACGGGTTAGTCCTAGATCTAGACAAGCCTGGCCTGCATGAGCCAGACCTGCATGAGCCAGATTTAGATAGGCCCCACTCATCACCCTCAATCCAGCTACCGCCGATGGTGACTAAGCCAGCTCAGTTTATGGGCACTAGTATCGAAGATGATGATATTGAGACGGCTCAAATCGCGGCTCTATTGGAGGACATTAACGACGATCTAGAAACGGCTACCCCTTCGTCGGATGCCTCTAGGCCATCTGATAGCAGCTTTCTATCTACGACACCAGACTCGTCCAACGATCCGGCAGATGAATCAGAATCGCTTGCTACCGAAGCGGAAAGCGATCACGCAAACCCTAAGCAAAAGCAAGAGACTGTCAAGACCGCATTTAGGTCGCTGAAGCTGAAAGACCATTTTATGCAGCGTCTGTCTGACCTGACTCACGATGAGATTAGCCAGTCCGCTAAATTGACAGAGGAGCTGCAATCGGCTGGCGTGAGCTTAGAAAGTCCGCAGACGGCTGAGCCGCTAGAGATCTTTGCGAATAGCGAAGTTGTTATCTTCGATGAGCCGTCTGCCGCTGAAGAAGAGCTGCCAGCATCGC
Organism: cf. Phormidesmis sp. LEGE 11477; assembly: GCF_015207105.1. Lineage (GTDB taxonomy): Bacteria > Cyanobacteriota > Cyanobacteriia > Phormidesmidales > Phormidesmidaceae > Phormidesmis. Next base: position 4,351 of record NZ_JADEXO010000134.1, on the reverse strand, counting down.
CTGCCATTCCGATCGCGCCTCTAGGTTCTGCCACAGAAGAGCTCGCAGAAGAGTTCGCCGCAGAACTCACAGAAGAGCCCGCAGAAGAATTTACAGCAGAATTCACATCAGAATTCACATCAGAACTCACAAAAGAACGCTATGCCGACCCATCGAATCAGAGGCTACTGCCGCAGAGCGCTGCAGCTGTAATACCGTCAAGCTTCACCGATCTCGACAGAAACAGACAGCTACGCCTAGAAAGACTGCGCCAGCGCCAATTAGCAGCAAAATCGCCTCGCGTCGATCACTTACTTTCACTCGTAGAACCAGCCGCCCCACTGCCCTCAGCTCCCACTCATAGCCCAGCTCCCAATTCTGGCCTCTCTCCAATTCCAGCGCCAGAACCAGAAGCTGCGAGTGTCCTGACGCTGCGGCGCAATTTTGTAGAGGCGGTTGAAGAGTTGCCTGAGATGGTGATACCGATTATCAGCGTTCCTAGAGGAGATCTGATTGCTGGCGATCGCGTTACCATTACGGTCCGCACTCGTCCTTCGGTATTTAGGCCATTTATCAAGCTGTGGATGATCGATCGCCAAAGTCGCACCCTAGTGGGTGAGCCTAAGCTGCTGAGCAACCTAAAGCCTGACGCGCTAGGCGATTTGCAAACCAGTACTGAGATGCTAGTGCCGATGGGCTGTTTGGATGTACAAATTGCTGCGATCGCCATCGATATGGCCACTCAGCAAGAGAGCAACAAAGCTATCGTCAACCGTCATGTGATTCCTGCTGTTCAGTCTTTGCCACCGCTGCGAAGCTTAAGAGCTAGAGAGTGGTAGAGCTAGAGAATGCACGATAGTAAGATGGGGAACAGCACGCTAGGAAAACAGTGTGAAAAAGTTGCATCTAATTCGTCATGCCAAATCTAGCCATGACGATAGCTATCTGTCCGATATAGATCGCCCGCTTAGTCAGCGTGGGTTGCAGGCATGTCAGCGTATGGCCGTACCAATAGCCAGGGCGGGCTGTCCGTTTGACCCAGTCTTTTGTAGCCCAGCCTTGCGGGCTCAATCGACCATAGAACAGATCAGCTACGCCTTACCAGAACGGCAAATAAACTGGCAAATAGATGATGCCCTGTATACCTTCGAGTTTCAAGATCTGCTGAGATGGTGCCGAGCGCTAGACAATGCGATGAATGAGGTGGTCATTGTGGGACACAACCCGGCCATGACCGACTTTGTGAATGAGATGTGCGATCGCGTAAGTGCTGATTGGCCAGCTCGCACCCTCGATAACTTGCCTACTTGCGGCTACGTTCAGCTCTCATTTGAGAACACTTCATGGCAGACCTTATCTAAGGGTTCAGCCACACTAGTTAGCTTCCTCAAGCCAAAGATGTTTGTGGCCTAAGCATTTAGGAGATGATGATCACCAGCCCAGCATGCAACTAGCCTGACATCGCTTGATATAGCAAAGCGCGGATGCATTCGCACTTTGCTATGGCACTTTGCGTTATACAACAAGGGGTGCAGCCTTTTGTGGTGTAGTAAGCAAAGTGCGGAAAGCTATAGTATAGAGAGGGCCATTGCTATATAGCACTTTTTCCTAAGCATCAAAAAGATCAGGAGTTTTGAATATGCCTATCTCCATGTATCAAGCGTCAGTTCCTCTCTTGCGTCATCAGCTCAAAAATCTGATTGGAATCTTGGAAAAAGCAGCGACTTATGCGGAAGAGAAAAGCATTGACCAGACTGTCTTAACGAGCAGTCGCCTATATCCTGATATGTTTCCACTCACCAAGCAGGTTCAGATTGCTTCGGATATGGCTAGGCGTGGAGTTGCTCGACTAGCTAGCGTAGAGCCACCCCCTTTAGAGGATACAGAGATAACGTTTCCTGAGCTAATCGATCGGCTGCAGAAGAGTATTGACTATCTAGAAACATTTTCTGCCGATCAGATTGACGGGACAGAAGAAAAGGAAATTATTGTTCCTACTGGGAAAGATCAAAACATAACGATGAAGGGCTGGCCATTCCTAGCTTTCATTGTGATGCCAAACGCTCATTTTCACGTCACAACGGCTTACGACATCCTTCGACATAATGGCGTAGAAATTGGCAAGAGAGATTATCTAGGCAGCCCTGACTAACCACGATCGGGTTTGTGGGCATTAGTTAGGCAGGAATCTGTGCTGACTCATAAGGTTGGATAAGAATCTCAGCAGGAATTCCTAGTACCTGATTCAACTTTCGAATCATCTCTAAAGTCAAGGTGCGCTTACGAGATAAAACCTCAGATACCCTTGCTCGACTGCCTATACACGGCTCCAAATCACGACGAGACCATCCACGGGTATCCATGTAGTACCGAATTGCTTCGATTGGATCGGGTAGCTCGATTGGAAAATGCGTTTTCTCATAAGATTCCACGAGAGTACTAAGGATGTCTAAGCGATCATACTCAGGTGTATTCTCAGCAGCCTCAAATAGCGACTCAATCTCTCGAAGAACCTCTTGATAGTCAGCTTGAGTTCTAATCGGACGTATTTCCATCTATCAACCTCAATTTAGATTGTTCCTGCATCAACTTTGTCATACTTAATGTGAGTGCCAATAAATCGAATGAAGATAATGCCAATGTCATAACGGATTGCCACAATCAGCCGATAGGTGTTGCCCTTAATGTTGAAAACAACGCGATTATTCGCAATGATACTGGCATTGCCATGAGCGGATTTTACATCAACTGGACTTTTCCAATCGGCATGAGAGGCTTCGTAGTACCAAGTCTTTAATGCTTCTTCAGCATCTGGATGAGACTCCCAAAAATCTCTTAAGGTGCTCCGAGATAAGATACGCATGAATTTATCATAATTTGATCCCGTGTTGGGATCAAGGAGTATTTTGGGAGCCCTATATTGTCCGCATGCAGCGCTCAGGTTAAAGCTATTCTGGCTACGGTTGTTGATTCTCAAATTTGTTCAAGAGCTGAGCTGGACCGATATCTTCTAGCTGGTATTCATTTGGATAGCTGCGGATAGACTGATCGGCAAAGAAGTCGGGCAGTTGTCTAGGCGGCAGTTGGCGGAGCAGGCGACTGCGAAGGTGGAGGCACTTTTTGAGCGATGCGGTCAAGAAAGTAGGGGCGGGCTGCCAGTCTAGTGCTTTGAGCAGCGGCGGGTCGAGCAGAGCTGGAATAGCTTTGTCGGCGAGCGATCGCATCCCAACCGGAAACCATCCTACCAGCATTTGCCGCGTGGCATCTGCTACCCGGCGATTGGCATCTTGATAGACAAAATGTTTCTGTTCATAAGCTTGGTTGTACGCTTCAAAGCTGTGATAAGAAAGTGGAATATCAACAATCCCCATTCTCTTTCCTACCTCTTTCCAGAAGAAATAGATTGCCTGCTGTTCGTGCTCAGTCAGTGGCCGCCAGCCAAATTGTTGAATCCAGCGTACAGGCTCGTAGATGAATGTGGAAAGCACATAGAGGTAGTCCGCATTGTCGATTGAATAGCGCTGGTGGATGGCATTCATCCGCTGTAAGAATGCCTGCCCACGAGGATGGTGATAGCCCCACTTGAACAGTTCTGAAACAATAATACCGGTATCGTCGTATCGCTTTTGGGTGTGATGATGAAATTCGCCTGTGTGGTCTAGCAGCTTAGCAATGGACGGTACGCAGAAGGTTCGCAGTAAAGCCAGCTCTAGGGCGCGAGTTGTATCCCAGGGAAATTCATAGCCTGTTAGCAAATGACAGATGGCGATCGCATCTGCTTTCGCGTCTAGTTGCTGAATCTGCCGAGCCGTCGCATATCGATCTTGCATAAATCCTCAGCGTTCGCTTTAGGACAACTCATCTCTTTGATCGATTCCTAGCTGATCGGTTTCTAGCTGATCGATTCCTAGCTGATCGATTCCTAGCGATCGCAGTAATTCAGTCCAAGCCACATTAACAGTAGGGTTGTGCTTTTGGGTCAAATAGAGCGGTGCGATCGTATCAACCGCGTCGTACCAAATCTCGTTGGCTTGATAGAGGGCTGCCTGCTCTAGCGGCGAGGCTGTAGATAGCTGATTTTCGAGCGTTGGACTAAGTGTCGTCCGCTCTATTCCACCTTGTACGTAGAGAGGAGACTCTGCTCCGCAGTCTATTTTGAAGTACCACTGGTAAGTCTTGCCAATGGCCAAAGGCGTCAGCTCTTCAGGAAGCGATATGCCAACAAGTCCTGGCGTTTGATCGAGGCTGGCAAACTCAGCCGATGTCGTCCGATAAATGTCTTGCCCCGAATCGTTTTGTAGAACGAACTCTGCAGTGATTGCGCTGTTGAGCGCGTAGGGCACATCAAACCAGAAAGTAGGACGCTCAGCGG
>NZ_JADEXO010000133.1 GCF_015207105.1 cf. Phormidesmis sp. LEGE 11477 | reverse complement strand
CCTCCGAGGGAGGGGATCTACCTCAGGCGACGATCAGTTAGTGAATTACTTAACTCGAACTGACGTTAACCTAGCGACATCTTAGTCTCACCGCGATTCCTGGTACCGCACTAGGATCAACTTGGTAAAGCAGTTTGCTAAATGTACTCAGCAGACTGCTTTAGCTTTGTTCAATAAAGAAATATCTCTGTAGAAGTCGATATTAATAGACCTCTTCGCAGCGCTGTTACTTCCTTCGGGTTCTGGGATTCATAAGCCTATCCATCTTTATAACGACAATTCTTGATGTGTTTATGTCGTTATGAGCGGAAGTATCAACGTTGCTCAACGCACTCTATGGCTCCTTCGATCCAAAGGTCACAGCTTCACAGATCACAGCTTCAAAAGCTGCGGCTATATCTCCATTTGGTACCCGTCTTTGGCGTCATGCTTTCTTTATGGTCGCTTTACGGAAAATCAACTTTAGCTGTTGAAGAACCAGAAGGGGCTACCGAGAAGATGACCGAGGAGGCGTTTGACGCGGCATCGGTTAGGTCGGTAAGTCGGCTATCGGTGATACTGGGGCTGAGCTGCGTTGGCGCGATCGCCTGTCTGAATATAGGTGCTCATGCCCAGACCAGCCAAATTAACCACCTGCGTTTTCTGCTGACCAGCAGCTTTGTCGGCTCCGGCTACTTTCTACTCAGCCTCACCTTGATGTTTCGTATCGCCAAGGATCAGTCCGTTCGTCTCCCTGGCCTTAGTCAGCTTAGCCGCCGACTGCCCTAGCGCTTTTGCCGCGTTTGAACTAGCCCAAACGTTCATCCGGTCGCAACACCATCCAAATTTCGTAGATCGTCAGATTTCAGCTAACCTATTCCCTAACGCAGCTACCCAATCTTTCTTTCGTCCTCTCGGCCATTGTGCAAACCACGCCTAACATTTCACACTGAGGTTCATCTTGTCGTTCATGAACTTTGTGCCCAAAAAGAAGTTGTCAAACCAGTCAGGGTCATACAAACCAAAAATGCCTAAAAAGCAATTTCGACTGCCTCGTTGGGTGGGTATCAGCGTCCTACTAGGTGGGGTGACTAGTTTTTCTATGGTGGCAGGCGCACTGCTAGCGATTTCGCTTGAGACCACGCCCCTTCAGCAAAGCGATCTCTCAGCGGAAGAAGCGGCTATTTTTACCAGTGATGACCCGATCGCAACGGGTAGCAATCTACGGTTGCCGCGCCTCACCCGCCCGGTCAACATATTGCTGCTAGGCATCAAGGTTACCAGCTCTGATCTTAATGACTACGACGCTATTTACGAAGATGGCTACGACGCTTTAGTCAATTCTTTTGAGGGCTTGTCAGATACGATGCTGCTGCTGCGGTTTGACCCTAGCAATGAAAGCGTATCGGTACTGTCGGTTCCCCGCGATACTCGCACGAATGTTAATGGGGCCGTCACCAAAATCAATGAGGCTAATCGCCAGGGTGGGCCAGCACTTAGCGCTCAGTCTGTGAGTGAACTGCTGGGCGGCGTCAGTATTGATCGCTATGTGCGGATCAATGTGCAGGGCGTCGAAAAGCTGATTGACGCTATCGGCGGCGTTGAGGTCAATGTGCCTAAGGATATGAAGTATCAAGATGACAGTCAGCACCTCTATATCAACCTCAAGGCAGGCAAACAGCGATTAGACGGCGATCAGGCACTGCAGTTCTTGCGGTTTCGCTATGACGACAATGGCGATATTGGCCGGGTGCAAAGGCAGCAACTATTCATGCGATCGCTTGCCCAGCAAGCCCTCAATCCCACAACCATCGCCCGTCTGCCTAAAATCCTCTCTGTCATTCAGTCCAACGTAGATACCAACCTTTCAGTCGAAGAGCTAGTTGCCCTCGTCGGCTACGGTGCCCAGACCGATCGAGCCAACGTTCAAATGCTAATGCTGCCCGGTAGCTTTAGCAGCTACGACGACTACGACCTCAGCTACTGGATTCCAAATTACTCAGAAATCGATGTCTTGGCCGACCAGTACTTTGGCCTGTCCAACACCTACAGCATCTCAGAGCAGATCGATCCGTCTTATCTACGAATCGCCATCCAAGACGGCACCTATGATGACGTGGCTGTGCAGTCGCTAGCCGATAATCTGTACGATACTGGCTATATGAACGTAGCGATCGCCCGCTCATTGCGATCGCCCCTCAGCACAACGAAGATCGTCGCCCAGCGCGGCGATGTGGCCAGCGCCAGAGCTATTCAGCAGTTTCTAGGCGTGGGTGAAGTTTGGGTAGAAAGCACAGGCGATCTCAATTCAGACATCACCATTCAGCTCGGTGAAGACTGGCTCAGCGAACACGGCGAGGCCCTCTAAAGTGCAAGGCAAAGTGCAAGACGACAAAGTGCCAGCAGGGGCAATAGTGAGTCAAACAGCAGCCTATCAGCTCAAAATCACCCTAGCCGATAGTGAGCCAGGAATTTGGCGGCGCGTGATTGTTGCCTCAAAAACAACGCTAGCCGAGCTACACAGAACTATTCAGCAGACGATGGGCTGGGAGGATCTGCATGCCTATCAGTTTCGTCTGGGGATAGATCAAAAGCATCTACTCGATCCCGTAGAAACCTTGGCCAAAGTATTCGCTAGTGACACAGCCCCTAACCAGCCGCTGTACTATAACTACGATGCCAAAAGCGGCTGGCTGCACCGGATAGAACTAGAAACACTAGCAGCAGATGCGCCGCAGGAATTATCTGCCTTGCCTATTTGCATCGGCGGTGAGTCAGCCTGTCCACCAGAAGGATCAGGCGGCGTTTGGGGCTACGACGAACTCCTGGCCAGATTAGAAGACATAGAAGATCCAGACTATCTAGAGCTAATCGATCGCTATGGCAGCTTTGATCCAGATGCCTTCAAGGTTTCTGAAGCGAATGCTCGGTTATCTTCGTAGCCGCCAGTTTTCTGTGGCTGTCAATCTTCTTAGTCCCCGATGCCTTTTCAGCCGGGGTCGCTCTTAGCAGCAACACTATTCCTAGTCCAGACAGCGCCGCGATCGCCCCCCAAGCCACCGCTAAACCAACCACTTCGCTCACAAACAGACCGCTGCTCATCCGCAGGCCGCCGCCGATTACCCAGCCCAGTGCGATCGCCACCGCCCAGATCATCCCGCTGATCGGCACCCACCGCCACGCCATCACCACCTGTCGTCGCATCGCCAGCCACTGTCCCATCCCTAGGCCCAGGCCAACATAGGCCCCCTGCAGAAGGCCAAATCCACCTCGCAGCGGCAGACTCAGCGTAGCCGGAGCCATCCAGCCCAGCGCACCGATATGAAACAGCATCAGCGCTGCCCAGCTGATCAAGCTCGCCATTAGCCACCGATAGGCACCCGGCATATAGGGCCGCAGCACCAGAGACTGCGCCAGTCCTACTAGCCCCCCGCCAATTACCCCTTCACCGAGAGATAGATCGATCCGTTCACCGACTTCTACAAACAGCAAACTACTCAGAAAAGCAAACCAGGTCAGCCCCGTCCAACTCAGCCACAGCGTTAGCTCATCGCCCTTCAGCGCCGCTCTTTGTTTGACAGCCCTTCTTTCGAGCGATCGCCGCTCTGCTGACCATCTTTCTACCACCCACTTACCCACAGTCATATCGTGTCTGCCTCCTGAAGTAGCTCACGAAAATTCTGTCGGCGCTGCTGAGGCGACTCTGGTGTAAAGTAGCTCCACAGCGTATCCCAATAGAAAAACGACACGCCAGAAAAATGGTGGTCTCGGCTGCTAACCACCTGCGCTTTGATCTGCTCAAAGGCAATCGGACTGCTCCAAGTGCCCGTAAGGATGCCAATGCTGACGGGGATGCGATCGCGCACAGACTGCAGCGTGTTTTTAGCCAGCTCTGCGGCAAACTGGTTTAGATCATTCCGATAGACCTGCACTACCAGCTCGTCTAGCCATTCATTTTCCACCCAGGTTCCCCAATCCTGCGCGTAGTACTCATACGCATAGCTCGCTGGATTAGGCGAGAGCGAAAACACACAGCTCGGACAGGTTTCTTTCACCCGCTCGTGCAAAATTTTCACAAAACTGCTAAGCTTGCCAGCTCGCCAGCGCAGCCAGTCCTGATCGGCAAAGTCCACAGGTGGTAGCTGACCGCCGTGCTCTGCGCCATACAGGGCAACGGTGAACGCATCATAGCCAAACTCCACTGGCAAACTGAAATGATCGTCAAACTGAATGCCGTCTACGCCGTAGTTACTCACTACCTCGTCCACTAGATCTAGAATCAGAGCCTGCACGCTGGGATGTAGCGGATTTAGCCAACCTAGCTCTGTTGGCGCACCGCTCTTTAGCAGTCGGTTGAGCCCTCTCGTTCTAGCAGCGGCATCGTCGGGTTCTGCCGTTTCTCCAACCAATCCACCCGCCAAAGCATCTTCGCCTAGTCGCAGCGTGCCATTCTCCCTAGCCGTCAGCCAGTCGGGATGCGCTTTTGCTAGCCGCGACTGCAATGGCACCATAAAGCCGTATTCAAACCAAGGAATCACCCGCATTCCCTTTTGATGTCCGCGCCTGACCATTTCCGCCAGCGGATCTTCTTGAGGATGCAGCAGCCCCACCAACGGCGAAATATCTCGCTGCGTAATCTCTTTAATTCTGTCGCTGTGATAGAAGGTCTGTCCCCGATTCCAAACCACCGGATAGACCGTGTTGAACTGCATGTCCGCTAGCTGCTCAATCGTTCTGGCAATTCCCCACGGCGTGAATAAAACGCTGCTAGCCACGTTAGTGATCCACACCCCTCGCACTTCTGAGTCTAGCGGCGACGACTCCAATGCCGTTAGCTGGGCACTGCGTAGAGACTGGCCGTCAGTAGGGGATATGAGTGACGCTCGTAGCGGCCCTATTGCCAAGGCGATCGCCAGTACCGCTACGCAGAAAATTCCTGTGCGTTTGATCAAAGAGAGAAGCGATCGCACCCACACCGATCTATCAGTTCGCATGAAATTCAGCTTGCATGAAATCTAGCAAAAAAGGCATTGTCACCTATTTCAAACGCAAAAGCACGATTTCTGGCAAATCATTCCTAAAAGCTTAAGCCTTCATCGTTGGCGGTCTACTAGATTTCATCAGGATCAACGCCTAGCTCTCTTAGCTTTTGGGCCAAACGCTCAGCCCTCAAACTTTCCTGCTCAGCTCTCAAACTTTCCTGCTCAGCTCTCAAACTTTCCTGCTCAGCTCGCTCTTCACCAGAGGGCATCATCTGCCCATGCCGATCCCACCAGCGAAGCCAAGACTGCTCGTCTGGCAATATGTACCGGCCTCTCCACACGCCTAGCTCTACGCCTAAGGAGCCAATCTCATATCGACCGCGAGCATTTGGCTCCAGCCTTTGGTATGTCATGTCTGACAGACGATAGACCTCTAGGTTGGCCGTCTTAATTTCGTAGATAGCGTAATAAGGGATGCGAATCACCGTCTCATACACCCAGAACTTTCCGGGTTTTGTGAGCTTACCGCTATCTGTCCTTAATAGCGGCGTTCGATCTCTTTCTTCGCTGCCGTTGCCACTAGCAAACTCTAGCGCGATCAGCGGCGGGATGTACTCTTGCCACATCACGTAAGAGCGGCGAATTTTACCGTCCAAAAGCGGCGGCACATCAGGGACATAAAACCAATCGGGGGCTTCTGCCCCTTTCTCAGGTGGATCGGCTTGCCGCCAGTAGATGCCACAGTCTTGACCGATAGCGTAGTTTCCATTTGGGTGACGCCGATCGAGCAAGGGCTGAATCGAACTAGTCAACAGCATACTCTGGGGATGCTCTTGAAAGTTTTTCACAAATGTCCCGTCTGATTCAGGGAGCTGTGTGTGATCGGGTAAAGGCCCTTCGGGAAGGTCACGGGGAAACTCTGTAGATTGAACGGCTGCATCTGCCATAGCGGTGAGGTATATCGGATGGACGTTTCGCTTGTGCGCTTCGGTATCTCGTCTTTTGTTCGTCGCTCTTCTGTGTGTTGGTCTTCTGTTTAAGTGACTAGTCTTTGTCTAAATTATAGGAGACCTTTCTTTGCAGAGCTTCGGCCATTGCCAGCCCCGATAGATAGGCGGCTTCGATATGGCGTGAGTTAGAAGAATTAGGTGAAGCAGCCGCAGGTGACGAACACCAATCACCGCCGGCCACTAAGGAGGGGGTGAGCGCTACGAATGGTTCTAAATAGGCTCTTCTGACTTGGGCGTAGCGCCATCGGTGAATTTGAAACCATTCGGGTTGAGCTATCCAAGCGCAAAATTTACGGGCGTTGGCTCGCAGCAAAACGGAAGCGGCTGGCTGTAGGTCACTAGTGTCGATATAGCGTTGTGCAAAGGCAGGTTTGCTGTGGATGACGATGACTGTCTCTACCGGATTGTCTCTTTTGCTGCTATCGAGCGCTGCCCAGTCGGTTGAGCTACCGGCAATATCAGTGACCATCCAGCCGTTGGGATCGAGCTTGCCCATGTCTGTTTGGCTGCCGTACCCAGCGATTACTGTTAGGCACGGATCGTATTCGGCTGTCCTAAGCTTGTTCAAGCTATCGGATAGCGACGTGATCTCGTAGGTATTTTCTAGACGGGCTTCAAGTAGGTCTGCGGCCTGAGAGGCGGGAATGGCGATCGCACACCGCTGCGCCATCACGACTTTTTGATCTTCGCATTCAATTCGCCAACCATTGCCGTCCGGCGTCAGTGCGATCGCTCGGTGGTCGCTCAGCAGGGTCTCATCTGGAATTAAACCACTCGCTAGGTGTTTGGCAACTGCGCTCATGCCGGCTTCGACGGCGTAGACTCTCTGGCTTTCTATCGGCACTAGCACATCGTTTTTGTGCAGTTCATAAGCGCTGACGTTCCATGGCCGCAGCACATTGGCAGCGATTAGTTCATCTGTCAAAGGCTGTAAGGCCGCTGCGGGCTGCCAGTATCGCAATCCGTGATCTACGCGGACTAGCTGGTGGGCTCGTCCATAGTCTTGAGTCTCTACTCGCCGCGTCGCCATGCGCCCGCCTAGCCCGCGTGATTTGTCTAGCACGCAGACCGTTAAGCCCGCTGCCTTGAGCTGCCGCGCACAGGTTAGCCCAGTCAAGCCCGCTCCGATAATGGCTACATCCCACATAATTCACCAACCTCTTATACTTAAAGTAAAGTAAAAAGCATGTTAGAGACACAGCAGGCGAAGCGAGTGGATGAATTAAGAAGCGGCCTAGAGCTGGCCACCGACGATGAACTACATGCCATCGCTCAACTGCTCTTTCAGCCTAAGTTCAACCCGTTAGATTATCTGTATACGCCGCAGCTAGCAGATGTCACCAAGCGCGATCGCCTAGCTCAGATCGCCCTGCTCGAACATCGCTTTCGCTATCTCGCTGCTGATGGCCTAACCGTTTTGCAAAATCGGACTCAGCAAGTCAGCTACCGACAGGCGTTGCTACAGGTATGTCGCTATCTGAAGATGCGTCGCTACGACAATTTGCCCACCGCAGATCTAGAGTCTGAAGTTTTTCTAGTCTTGTTAGAAAAAACCTGGCAGCAGCTACCACCAAGCGAGCAGCAGAAAGTTACTCAAGATCTACATAAGGCAATTGTTAACACCACAGAATTTGAGCGCCTGCCAGACACCCTCCAAAAAAATCCGCTAGCGCTATTTGCCAAAGGCGGCGGTGCCCTAGCACTTAGCACCCTAGTTCGTCCTTGGCTACTAAAGCAAATTGCTCGGCAGTTTGCTCTGCATCTAGCTCGCTACCAAATCGCCAAGCAGACGCTGGTCAAAGGTGGCCTCAGTGCCGCTGCCCAGGTGCAGTCACGAGCCGCTGCCCATCTTGCTACTCGTAGCATGGTCACGACCTCAGCGCGCTACGGTGCGACTAGAGGGCTACTCTCCTTCCTAGGACCAGCGCTTTGGACCTGGTTTCTCGCTGATCTAGGCTGGCGAGCAGTTGCTACCAACTATGGCCGGGTAATTCCAGTTGTATTTGCGATCGCCCAGATCCGGCTGACTCGCACCCACTACAATCCGACCTACGACCTTGCCCAAGCCTAGAAAACGCCCTGATTCCAAGCAATGTCAGACCCAAATTCAGTCCCCAATTCAGGTCCCAGTTCAGCTCCCAAGCCTTTGCCGCCTCGCTCTTACTACGATCTCCTTGGACTGCGCCCCAACGCCTCTGTCCAAGAAATTCGCCGGGCCTACCGCGACTTAAGCAAGCTCTACCACCCCGATACGACCGAGTTAGAAAGCGCGATCGCCACCCGCAAGTTTCAGGCACTCAACGAAGCCTACGCCGTCCTCAGCAGCCCCGAAAAGCGCCTTGGCTATGACTATAAGATTGGCTACTCTCGTCTCTCTGTAATGCGACCCCTTAGTGCCAACGCGCCTGGTGGTCCTCCGCCAAAGTCTTACGATCCTACGGCCAGCGCCTACCTAGATCCGACCGATCGCCCCCTCTCAGCTGGTGAGCTCTTTGCCCTCTTCATTCTCGGCGTCACCTTCATCGGCTGTCTGATCCTAGTCTTCACTATCGGCTTGACTCAGAGCAACTCAGCGCTCTAACTTCATCATTCATCGTTCATCATTCATATTTTCTACTCAATGCCTCCTGCTACTGCCCCTCTCTACAACCATCCCCTGCCCGATATCGAAACCTGGCTGACTACGCAGGGCTGCCACCGCGATAGCGATAATATCAGCCAGTGGCGGTTCTCGAGTACCGGCTGGACTGCGGAACTGCTTCTAGATGCTGACTCGATAGTGGTCTACTACGCTACCAGTGACGGCAAAACAGTTCAGCGCAGTTTCAAATATTCTCTTAGCCGCAGCGACTTGGAGAAAGTAATTTTCTCAGGGCCATAGCTTTAGAGTCGTAGATTTTAGAGCCGCAAGTTTCACAGCTATAGATTTCTACTTCGAGAAGTATTGCTCACAGGCGTCATCGACGCATGCCGCATAGTCATTAGAAGTATAGATCGTCTCTCTTTTGCCAAAAAGCCGATAGCGGTTGTCCCTGACAAACTCGTAGGTGCGATCGCCGCCTAGCTTCAGACCCGGTAGCGATCGATAAGCCCGCACAAACACATCTCCCATTGGCAGCAAGCGCCCAATCTCCTCAGCCGCGTCGCTGCCTTGCCAGCGCTGAGATGTCGACTTTCCTGTATTGGGTGCGATCAGTATCATCCCCAGCTCACAGTCAGCCGCTGTCACATCAAAGCTCGCTAGCGCCTTTTCATCCTGCATAGGCACATAGCTAAACTGCTGACCGCGATCTAATTTTTCTAATAGCTGTACTAGCGTCACACACAGATTACAGTTGCCGTCATAGATCACAACGTACATAGCAAGCCTCTTAAGAGCAGGGTGAATAGCTATCTGGAAGCGGGCCCATAGACGTGAACCGGGCTAAATAAACGCTTGAAGAAAAAGTGCCTTGGGATACATAGAAGAATGACAAAGATGTAATTCTTGAGGCGCTATTCCTTAACCTACCCTTTACTTTCTGTCGATAGCTTTCAGTCAAAATGCGACTGTGTATCTGCTTAACGATCGTAAACCATTGGTCACACCGCCAATACGCACCGACCCCCGTACCAGGCATTTATCAATCGGTTCAATACCGAGCTCAATATCAACTCGGTATCGGCATTGAGCCAGCATCGATATCAACATCAACCAGTATCAGAAATCAATCAGTATCAAAGGAGTAACAGGTTCCATGCAACGTCTTACCCAGAAGAATTCCGCCTCACGTCCAGCCCGCTTTGCTTATTCTCTTTCTATTCTAGCGCTGAGCGTTAGCCTTGCTGCCTGTGGTGGAACAGCTACTACAGAAGAGCCCGCCGCTGATGCAGGTTCAGGCGTTTCTGGAGACATTCAAATCGATGGCTCTAGCACCGTATTCCCCATCTCCGAGGCGATGGCAGAGGAATTTCAAATCGCTAACCCCGATACTCGCGTGACCGTAGGGGTTTCTGGCTCTGGCGGTGGCTTTAAAAAGTTCTGTGCGGGCGAAACCGATATCTCAAACGCTTCTCGTCCGATCAAAGAAGAAGAGGTTGCACTCTGTGATGAAGCTGGCATCGAATTTATCGAAGTGCCCATTGCTTATGACGGTATCACGCTAGTAACTAACCCCGAAAATGACTGGGCTCAGTGCTTGACAGTTGATCAGCTAAACGCTATGTGGTCCCCCGAGGCAGAGGGCTCTGTCGAGAACTGGAATCAGGTCGATCCTTCTTTTCCTGACGAGCCTCTAGAGCTGTTTGGCCCAGGTACTGACTCAGGCACTTTTGACTACTTTACTGATGAGGTCAACGGTGAAGAAGGCGCTAGCCGTGGCGACTATACCGCTAGTGAAGATGACAATGTGATCGTCACTGGCGTTGAGTCTACTAGCGGTGGCTTAGGCTACTTTGGCTACGCCTACTACGAAGAGAACCAAGATCAGCTCAAGTCTATCGAGGTCGAGAACGAAGCGGGCGAATGCATAGCCCCTTCTCGTGAGACAATTGCAGATGGTTCTTATAACCCCATGTCTCGTCCCTTGTACTTCTACGTGAAGAAAGAGGCTTACGACACCAAACCTCAAGTTAAGGCGTTTGTTGACTATCAGCTAAGCACTGAAAACGGCGAGCTAGTCCAAGAAGCTGGCTACATCACACTGCCTGATGACGCACTAGCTCAAGCTAAGTCACGGGTAGAAGAGGGTAAGTTGGGTAAAGATCCTATCTAGACTTTCTGATTTGATGAGGGATAGTTGGACAGAGAGCTACTCTATTCCAACTATCCATTTTTTGTTGCAGTTAACGTAGCCCTGAGGTTTCTTCAATGACGGCAGATGTAACAGGCGATATCGCACCCGGTAGCTGGAATCCGAAGCGCGATCGCGCCAAAATGGTTCAGATCATTGTCAAGATCATCTTCGGCGCATTTGCCGCTATCTCAATATTCACGACTATTGGCATCCTCGGGACCCTCATCTTTGAGACGATTGCCTTCTTTCAAGAGGTTTCAATTATTCGGTTTTTGACCGAAACCCGCTGGACACCGCTGTTTGCAAGTAAGCAGTTTGGCATCTTCGTACTGATTAGTGCCACCGTTATGATTGCGGTAATTTCTGTTTTAGTGGCACTGCCACTAGGCTTACTCTCTGCTGTCTGCCTAAGTGAATATGCAACGCCTAGAGTACGAAAAATCCTTAAGCCGATCTTAGAGATTTTGGCTGGGGTTCCTACCGTGGTGTATGGCTACTTCGCGCTTTTAACGGTGACGCCTTTCTTGCAGACATTCTTGCCTAACTTGCAAGGCTTCAACGCGCTTAGCGCTGGCTTAGTACTAGGCGTTATGATCACGCCGCTAGTAGCTTCTCTCAGTGAGGATGCCCTTTACTCGGTTCCCCGCAGCCTCAAAGATGGAGCCTACGCGCTCGGTGCCACCAAGCGAGAGACGGTTGTTTCAGTTATTCTGCCAGCGGCGGTCTCGGGGATTGTTTCTTCTTTGATCCTAGCGATATCAAGGGCGGTGGGTGAAACCATGATCGTAACGCTCGCAGCGGGCGCGAACCCCACACTAGGATTCAATCCTTTCGTTCCTGTGATGACAATGACAGCTTTCATCGTGCAGATCACCGCTGGCGATGCACCTCATGGAACAACGGCTTACAAGACTCTTTTTGCTGTCGGGATGACTTTGTTCTTAATGACCTTTGCGCTGAACATCTTCAGCTTCTGGTTTGTTCGCCGCTTCCGAGAGAAGTACGACTAAAGATCATCTAGAAAAGCGGAACCTAGAGACCGCAAGAGAAGAGAAAAAAGAGAACAAAATCACCCTACAGACGCAGAGCTAAAGTTGTTGAAATGGAAAGAAACATCTCCTCTCGCCCCCCAGAAAACGCGCCGAAAGCCGCCCGAGAAAGTAACTTCGCAGTTAATCTTAACAGGCGCTACATGATGGATCGGATATTCAAGGCCGCAGCCTGGGGCGCGACGATTATATCGGTTATTATCCTATCCTGGTTGTTGCTGACTATCTTGATGGATGGCCTAGGCACACTCAACTGGAATTTTATAACTAGCTTTCCTTCTCGAAAAGCTGAGAGGGCAGGTATCATTGCCGCTTTGGCAGGCACTGTCTGGCTGATGGGATTAGTGGCGCTCTTTGCATTCCCAATTGGTGTAGGCGCTGGTATTTATTTAGAAGAGTTCGCTGAAGACAACTGGTTCACTCAGTTTGTAGAGATCAACATTGGCAACCTAGCGGGTGTGCCTTCTATCATCTACGGACTGCTGGGCCTAGCTGTTTTTGTCAGAATTATGGAGCCGATCACCGGAGGCCGCAGCGTACTGTCTGGTTCCCTCACAATTTCTCTGCTGATCTTACCGATTGTGATTGTGGCCACTCGGGAAGCTTTGCGGGCCATTCCTGACAGCCTGCGCCTAGCGGGCTATGCCCTGGGTGCGACCCGCTGGCAGGTCGTTCGCAGTCATGTGCTACCAGCAGCGCTGCCCGGTATTCTCACTGGTATGATTTTGGCACTCTCTCGGGCAATCGGAGAAACAGCTTCACTAATTGCGGTGGGTGCAGCCGTCTTTATCTCCTTCTTGCCAGAGGGTCTTAACAGCCAATTTACGGCGATGCCTATTCAGATATACAACTGGATTAGCCGCCCTCAAGACGAGTTTCACTACATCGCAGCCTCTGGCATCATCGTGCTGATGGCCGCTTTGCTGGTAATGAATGGACTGGCGATCTACCTACGTAACCGCTTCCAGCAAGAGAAACTTTAGATCGAGTTTCATATTTTCAACCTGCTTATTTTCACCTGCTCTTGTCTGTGAGCTCTGGTCTCAACACTCTATCTCTTTAACTACTGTCTCTTATTCCGGTTCTTATTATGGCTTCGCCTACTCCTTCTAGTTCGATCTCAGCTGTTGCCGAGTCTAAAAGCATCGCCCTCAAAGCTGAAAAGGTTTCGGTTTACTACGGCAGCAATCTAGCGGTCAAAGATGTCTACCTCGATATTCCTGAGCATGAGATCGTTGCATTCATCGGGCCTTCTGGCTGTGGCAAGAGTACAATCCTGCGCTGTTTCAACCGCATGAATGACCTCATTCCCATCGCCAAAGTCGAGGGTCGAATTCTATTCGATGGCGAGGAAATCAGCGGTAAGCGAGTCGATCCGGTAGAGCTACGTCGCCGGGTAGGCATGGTGTTCCAAAAGCCTAATCCTTTCCCTAAGTCTATCTATGACAACATCACTTTTGGGGCCAAGATCAATGGCTATCAGGGTGACTACGATGAGCTAGTAGAGCGCTCTTTGCGGGGTGCGGCGCTGTGGGATGAGGTGAAAGACAAGCTGAAAGAAAGCGGGTTAGGGCTCTCTGGGGGGCAGCAGCAGCGGCTTTGTATTGCACGCGCGATCGCCATCGAACCCGAAGTCATCTTGATGGACGAACCCTGTTCAGCGCTTGACCCCATCTCGACGATCAAAGTAGAAGAGCTAATGCACGATCTGAAGTCGAAGTACACCATTGTGATTGTGACGCACAATATGCAGCAAGCTTCTCGCGTGTCCGACCGCACGGCCTTTTTCAACGCGATCGCCACCGACAAAGGCGGCAAAATGGGCTATCTCGTAGAGTATGACAAGACCGAAGCTATCTTCAGCAACCCGAAAGAAGAATACACTCGCGACTATGTATCTGGTCGCTTTGGCTGAGCCATGACGCTAGGCCATGACGCTAGTTAAGCCCCTAGTCAATTGAACGGAGATACTTTTTGGAGGTGCGAGTGCTTGCACCTCTTTTGCTTTACCGCTTCTACCGCTGTAAAAACAAAAATCCTGCCTGAAAGCTACCAATCACAAATCCAAGAATGCCGCCCAGATTTACAATCGCCTGCAGCTCACTACGCACGATACCTTGAATTGCCCCTTCTAACTCCTTGGGCGAGGTTGCATTCACTCGGTCAATAATCACCTGATCGATATTGAGAATTGGAATAATCTGCATCACGATAGATTCCAAATCCCTTTCTAGGTAACGCTCTAGTATCAGCGCCAGCTCTTGGCTGACCAAGCCCAAGGAACTGGTCATTACTTCAGAAGATTGCAGTCGGTTTAGCAATTGAAGCGCCAGATTTTCCCAATTAATCGATGTACTTAGCGACTGCAAAAGATCAGCGCCGTTCTCTTTGAGGTAGGTCTTGATAGTTTGCCTTAGGGTTCGTCTTAGCTGCCTGACGGTGGCTACTGGAAGTTCTTGTAAAGAAAACTGCTGAAGCCATCTTTGCAGTCTAACTTTGACACCCAGCGCGGCTGTGAGTTCGGCAATTCGGGTGTTGCTCTTTTCAGGTTCTTCGACGCAGACTGCCCGCAGCCGAGTAAGTGCATTACGCACGCCAAAGATATTGGCCACCACCCAATAGGTGCCGCTGGTCTTGGCGCGCAGCGTTTCATCAATTACTTGAATATTGTAGTCAGTCAGAAAGTCTACTAGTAGCTGACGAACTCTATCAGGTGGGAGGACGCCATTGACCATCCAGTCAGACACCTGGGCAGCTTGCGCTTCTGCGAGCTGAAAGTCGAGTAGAACCTGGTCAAAAATTTGGTTGATTTGTGCTTCTAGAAAGTCGTCGCGCCGAGACCAGACGCGCAATAGTCTAGGTAAAGACTGCCCCACCATGTCTTGCAGGATATTGCCGACAATTTTGGCAGTCTTAGTTTGGGTGTTGCCCTGTACCTGCTCTAGCGCTAGCTGCAATAGCCAGTAGATCGCTTTTTCGGTTCTTTCTGTCTGCAGCAGACGACGGGCAAGTCGCTGTAGTTCTTCTGGGGTGAGGAGCGATCGCATGATCACATCCGACACCTTCTTTGCCAACCGCTGCTGATTACTCGGAATTAGACCTGGCGTAAACGGCAGCCGCTTGCCCAAAAAATACTTTGCCCCGTAGGGACGAAACAGCATTTTGATGGCAATATCGTTTGTGAAATAGCCAATCACTCCGCCTAGCACTGGCGGCAATAACAC
>NZ_JADEXO010000132.1 GCF_015207105.1 cf. Phormidesmis sp. LEGE 11477 | reverse complement strand
CAATATATGGACTATTAGTCGATATAGTCGAGATATCGCTCATCGCGTTAACCAAATTCCAAAGTCAAAGTTTGAAATGCTTCCCTGTGTTGTCGACGGCGATGTCTTTGTGCCTAGCAGTTCTCCAGATTACCTAATTGAACGGTATCGCCTGCAAAATGCAAAAGTGTTGACGACTGTTGCTCGGTTGTGGTCTGGCGATATTTATAAAGGCGTTGATGTCACCATTCGAGCGCTGCCAAAAATCTCCCAGGCTTTTCCAGCAGTGAAATACGTTGTGATTGGTCGTGGCGACGATCAACCTCGGTTAGCAAAGCTGGCTGAAGAATTAGGCGTCGCGTCGCAGGTCATTTTCGCCGGGTTTGTGCCAGATGACCAGCTCATAGCTCACTACCGTCTAGCAGATGTTTACGTGATGCCTTCAAAAGAGGGGTTCGGCATTGTGTATTTAGAAGCGATGGCCTGCGGCATTCCGGTGATTGCAGGAGATAATGATGGCTCTGCCGATCCGCTTCAGGATGGGAAAGTAGGCTGGCAGGTACCTCATAGAGATCCAGAGGCCGTTGCGGTTGCCTGCATCGAAGCACTTTTAGGTAAAGACCAAAGAACTAATAGCGAGTGGCTGCGATCGCAAACCCTGGCACGATTTAGTGATAAGGCTCTTGTTACAAGGCTCGATGAGCTTGTCGATAGGCACTAGGATAGACACAGAAGGCCCAAAGGAAATTTGCTTAGAGTATTTCACTCTAAGTGGGTCTACTAAGCTAGTCGGCTGTGTTAGTTGTAAGAGAGTGCTCCAGTGAACCAACAATTCAACCAACTTCAGACCCGTTTTCCAGGGCTCGGGTGCTGGCTATTTGCTTTTATTGCCATTTGGATAGTCGGTGCTATTGGCATCACGGGCATTTTGAAATCCATCTTTGCCGTAATCCTATTTTTGATCCTCGCACCGGTTTTGCTTTCGGTAGCGGCGCAGTTCTGGCTGAAGCGCAATCTAGTGACTGGTAACTGCCCTGTGTGCGAACAGTCTTTGGTCTGTATAAAGCAGTCTAAAACTATCTGCCCGAACTGCGCGACAGAAGTAACCGCAACGGCTGAGGGGCTAGAGCGAGTTGCAGCAGATGGCGTTATTGATGTACAGGCTGTAGACATAAAGCCATCGGCGGCAACCACCACCACTACCGCTACAACTATAGATACAGAAACCTCTGAACCCACCACAATTGATGTAGAAGTGCAGAGGCTACCCGAGTCTGAGTGATTGACTTCTATAGCCTTGGTTGTTTGGCTCTTGAGTCTGACTACTGAGCATGACTACTGAGTGATAGAAAGCGTGTAGGGATGTCTCTCGCCTTTGCGATCGCCTACAAATACCTGATACTCTCCTTGGGTCAAAAGTCCAGGTGCCTCGATACCGCCGCCGTCATAGTTGTGGGCAAATACACACTCGCGAAAGCCATCAGGCCCGGTAATTAGCAGAGTATAGTCACCTTCACTCTCTACTTGAAAGCTTAATGACGCGAAGGCTTCAGTGACCTGAATAGTTTGGCTAGCGCGAGGATCGATGTTGCCGCAGACAGACTGTTCTGAACCGCCCGTTTGTCCTACTAGCTCCACTGGACTAGATAAAGGAGTACGTGTGACTGTCTGCGCTTTGGCTACAGAGCCTAGTGACAGCGTCGCGAGTAAAGCTAAGAAAAGAGGAGAAAGACGCATAGGAACTCCGTGACAAATTCTAGTGTGCCTGGAAGGCTTCGACGTGACCTAAGATGCACATCTGTAGTTTAAATGGTAGCTTCAGACAGTTAGCATTCGTCTTGAAAACTGTGACACTTCGAGAAATGGCGTCTGTAGAAATACCTTAGCAAGCTTGATTTGTAATCACTACGTACCTGTTTGTAATCACTACGTATCTGTAATCGCTATGCAAAGAACTCGTTTAAACGCGCTTGCAGACCAGATTTTATTGCAGTTTAGGCAGTGGGTTTTCAATCCGTGGCGGCGGCTAGGCATAATCATAATCAGCCTACTTTTTGGTAACTTCTTTGCGACAGCCATTTCTGCAACGGCAGGGCAGGCGGCTAAGCTAGACGTGACAATCTCGGCCATCTTAGTGATCTTTGTCGAGGTCATTAGCTGGCTCTATTACCGATACGCACCGTCTCGGAAGGTGCCCAAAGTTCCTTCTGCAGGTCCAGCTCGTCTGCCTGCTAATTCTACTGCTGCGAATCCAATATCTGTAGATCTAGGGCCAGTACGAGCCCGCTCTACGTTAGCAGAATGCCTGAACGCTTTTAAGCTTGGAATGGTCTATGGACTATTCGTCGAAGCCTTTAAGCTAGGCAGTTAGAGGCAGGTAGCGAGCAAATAGCCATTGCGACGCTAGTTATCTGACTGAAGGATTGGAGCGGCTATCGACTAACTTAGTTATCGACTAACTCAAGCAAAGTTAATAGGTAACGTGATCGCGCTTCAATGGCAGGCCAGTCTCCTCGCAGCACTTCGGCAGAGGGAAATAAGGCTGTCGATAACCCTACTGCGATCGCACCTGCTGCAATTAGGGCAGGCGCGATCTCGCTAGTTACCCCACCTGTAGGCACCAGCGGAACAGGACCCAACGGACCTAGCAGACTGCGAATATAAGTCTCATTACCCAGTGACGAAATTGGAAATACCTTCACGCTAGAAGCACCTGCCTGCCATGCCTTTATGATCTCGGTAGGTGTCATCGCTCCGGCCACGATGGGGATTTGATTGGCGTTTGCCTGCATGATCAAGGCGCAAGAAACGTGGGGCGTGAAGCAGAATTTTGCCCCAGCAGCGATCGCATCATCCAAATTATCTGCAGTCAGCACTGACCCAACTCCGACTATACAGTCCGGCAGCGATCGCCGAATTGCCGTGACCATTGCTGCTGGTTCGGCGCTGTTGGTCCAGGCGACTTCGATTAGACGAAAGCCACC
This sequence comes from cf. Phormidesmis sp. LEGE 11477, assembly GCF_015207105.1. Lineage (GTDB taxonomy): Bacteria > Cyanobacteriota > Cyanobacteriia > Phormidesmidales > Phormidesmidaceae > Phormidesmis. Next base: position 12,120 of record NZ_JADEXO010000132.1, on the reverse strand, counting down.
AGCAGCAGCAGCTTGGGCCATCAAGACGCCCTGGTCTATATTAGGGGCTCTGATGATTGCGATCGCCCGGTGGCGCTTCAGTAGAGAAATCCAATCAGCCCTAAGCTCGTTGGCGGTCATCCGAGACACGATATCTTCTAAGTCAAGCTTACGCAGCTAAGCTAACCGCTTACGCAAAGAATCAGCCCTGCGCTGAGCAGTCTCATTAGCAGGCTCGGTGGCTAATGATTTCTCGTAGGTTTCTAGCGCTTGCGGCATTAGCTGTTTGCGCTCATAGGTATGACCGAGATTATTCAGCGCAGTCACGTAGTCGGGCCTAATCTTTAAAGCTTCGTTGTACTGACGAATGGCTAGATCAAACTGGTCTTGAGCAAAATAGGAATAGCCCAAGGCATTATGAATCAAGACTGCATTTTCGGCCTCTTCTTCAGGCAGTTCTTTGAGCGCTTTTTTCAGGTAGACTGCCGCCTGTGCATAGAGCTTTTTATCTAGCAGCAGGCTTCCTAGCTCGTAATACTCTAGGGCAGTACCTTTCTCCTTAGTTAGCTTTGTTTGCAAGTCAGAGAGCGTAACTTCCGTCCGCCGCGTGACCCAAACCTGCTTTAGAACAAAAAAAGCAGCCACGCTTAGAAGCGCTAACAGAATTCCTAAATAAACAACTAGGTAGTTGCCATCTTCCATGGGATAACTCAGCTATCAAAATCTTTTTACTCTGTTGGCATTTTAGAGTAATTTAATCGACCCACCGGCAGATGGTTAGGGTTCTTCATCAGTCGTCTCTAATCGGCTGCCTTCGATCACTCACTTTAGGCCAGTCTCTATTTAGTTAGCACCTTCCTGACAAGCACCTTCAATCAGTACTCCCGTTATCTAATGCAGAGGGGAGTACGCCTTCGGGTAATCTCCAGAACTTAGATCTAGACTGCAGCCATCCCTCTTCATACCAGCGCTGAATCGCTTCGTTTACTGCCGTCTGCAAGGGACTGTACTGTTCTCCTTTGGGAACGGCAACTGCCAAAGGCTCCGCCGAGATAATGCTAGGCAAGATCGAATGGTCCGCTAGCGCCTCGCCTGGCATAGTCCATCCTGTCAAAACAGAGGCATCACCAGCAAAGGCATCGACCGTACCGCTTTCTACGAGCGCTTGAGCCTCGAGATAACTGCTGACACCGACTAGCTGAGCGGCGGGCAAAATATAGCTCACTTGAGCAACCGTACTAGACCTGTTGAGAACAGCGATGGTGCTTAGCTGCAAGTCCCGAATGGTTTGAATCGCGGGTAGGCTTTCGGTCGATAGTCGGGTAATAAAAGCAGTGCCGTCTAGATAATATGGGTCGCTAAAACTGACAATGCGGCGGCGAGGCTCAGTGATTGTGAGCGCTGCGATCGCCACATCTACCTGGCCTTCTATGACAGCATTTAGCCGATCTACGTTCTCAGTAGGCACAAACTCTACAGCGCCTGCGTCTCCGAGCAGATCTTTGGCCAGCCGACGAGCAATGTCAATCTCAAAGCCGCTGAGCTGATTAGCTTCGTCGAGAAAGCCCATCGGTGGACGGTTGTCCTTAACAGCGACAATTAGATAGCCGCGATCGCGAATCTCTGATAGCTCCGCTGCGAAAGCGACCGTCGCTGCAAAAGGTAGGGGCCACAATAACTGCGACCCCATAATTAATCCGATCCCTGCTATCAGCTTGCGTAACATCGATTTACGTAACCTGGTTTACGCAACATTGGTAGCTAGCTTTATTTGCTAGTCGCAGCTTCCACGACCTTCGTAAAGCTGTCGGGAGCTAATACCGCTAGCTGAGCTAGCATCTTGCGATTGATCTGAATATCTGCTTTCTTTAAATCGCCAATCAAGCGGCTATAAGTTGTGCCGTTGAGTCTTGCGGCTGCGTTGATGCGAGCAATCCACAGACGCCGAAAATCACGCTTGCGACGACGACGGTCACGATAGGCATTTCGCAGCGCCTTCATTACCTGTTGATTAGCCGTACGAAATAGCTTTGAGTGAGATCCTCTAAAACCTTTTGCAAGTTTAAGAACTTTCTTGCGGCGTTTGCGAGCTACATTACCGCGCTTAACACGTGCCATGATTTAGTTTTCCTATTGGGTTGAGCCTTGTTTGGTTTGGGCTTTGTCTGGATTGAACTTTATTTGATATGAGCCTGGTTGGGCGTTAGATAGAATTGCCTTCAGATGCAAGTAAGACCTTACAAATAAGGCATCATCAGTTCTACGTTTTCTACATCGCTTTCGTGTACGGTCGCAATCTTAGAAAGCTTACGCTTACGATCTTGATTTTTACGCTCTAGCAAATGGTTTTTGTAGGCTTTGCGGCGCATGATTTTGCCACTACCGCTACGACGAAAGCGCTTTGCTGCCGCACGACGAGTTTTGAGCTTAGGCATGGTAATAGACTTTTTTATCTTGAGTTCAGCAGACCTGCTTAGAAGTTAATTTCTATTTCGCAGTCTTTAATAGTACTACACTCTCTAGCTAGCCGTTAGCTTGTCTGGCAAAATGTGAGGGCAAGTTCTCTCACTACAGTTAATAGAGCACACTTATGGCCCTTTCCAATCTGACCCCTTCCAATCAAAGATGGAACCGAAGAAATCAGCTTCAGCAAGCGCTGGAGACGGCTTCTGCCCTTAAAATCATTAGCGGATTGACTAATCTAGACCCTCATAATGTCGCCGATGTTGTTCGGGCCGCTCAAAAAGGGGGGGCGACTTTCGTAGATATTGCCGCCGATGCAGATTTAGTCCGCTTGGTTCGTGAATTGATTGAGCTACCTATTTGCGTATCGTCAATAGAACCACAGCGGTTTGTCGCTGCTGTTGCTGCCGGCGCAGACCTGATAGAGATTGGCAACTTTGATGCTTTTTATGCTGAGGGACGACGATTTGAGGCGGCGGAAGTACTGGCGCTGACCAAAGAGACGCGATCGCTTCTTCCAGATATCTTGCTCTCGGTTACCGTCCCTCACATTTTGACGTTGGACGCGCAGGTCGCACTGGCAGAAGACTTGGTCGCAGCCGGTGCAGATATTATTCAGACTGAGGGCGGAACTAGCAGCGCCCCGACTCATAGCGGCACGCTTGGCCTGATCGAAAAAGCTGCGCCTACGCTGGCCGCAGCGCATGCTATCTCTCGGGCCGTTGCAGTGCCAGTTCTGTGCGCTTCAGGGCTATCTGATGTGACTGCACCGATGGCGATCGCAGCAGGTGCCTCTGGTGTAGGCGTTGGCTCAGCAGTTCACAAGCTCAACGATCCGCTCGCAATGATCGCTGTGGTTCGTAGCCTAGTAGAAGCAATTCAGACCACTCAGGTGAAAGTCACTGCGTCATAGACAAAAGGCAGTTGTTTAAAGCAGAAAAATCTGCTAGTCGATGACTGACCGACAATCTAGACCATTTTCAAAGCTTGAAGATCTAAAGCATACGGGTCTTTGAGCTTTGGTACAGCAAAGCGCGGATGCATTCGCACCGCTGCTATGGCACTTTGCGCTGTATGACAAAGGCTGTAGCCTTTCGTAGTGTAGTAAGCAAAGTGCGGAAAGCTATAGTTTATTAATGGAATCGATGATATCTGGTCAGCGCGATCGCCAATAGGTCTTGATCTGCTCAATTGTAAAAATTGGTCGAAAGCTCAATCCAGCCGCTTCGTACAGCGCTCTGCCACCTTGCTGTCGGTCGACTAAAGACAAAATCTCATTGACAACATACCCCGCTGCCCTAAGCCTTTCGACCGCTTTCATTGCCGATGCGCCCGTTGTCACCACATCTTCCAAGATGACGACGGCGCTACCTTCCGGCAATGCTGGCCCTTCAATATAGGCTTGAGTGCCGTGGCCTTTTGCCTCCTTTCTAATGATTAAGGGCGTGACTGGTTTACCTTCATAAGCGCCAGCAATACTGACCGCACTGACCATTGGATCTGCGCCCAGCGTCAGGCCGCCCACGCCTACCGTGCCATCTGGCAACATATCTAGCAAAATTCTTGCTACCATCAGGCCGCCTTGAGCATGTAGCGTCACCTGTTTGCCATTGATGTAGTAGTCACTTTCTTGGCCAGAAGAAAGCGTGAAATTACCTTCTTTGTAAGCGACCTGACAAATCAGCTCAAGTAGCCTCTGACGGAGTACTGTCATATCAGCGTTTGCCAGCTCAGTCGCCGTTTCAGTCGATGGGACGGACATAAATTTTTTACTCAGCAAAAAGTTTAGATTAGAGGGGCAAATATCGAGATTCTATTTGAGCCGGGAATCCTTGAAAAGAATGGTCATAGCCTGTGTCGATAGCATAGGTCGAGCCGCTTCTCAATCAAAAGACATCACAAAAGGCATAAAAGGAAAAGACGATCATGGCGCGTAGACAGCTAAGTTTATTGAAAACCGTCTGTAAAAGCTGCTTAGGTTTGGCTGGCACTCTAGCCGTCGGCACCTCTATGACCGCAGTGTTAGCGTCCGCAGCCGCTGCCCAAGAACCACGACCGGTATTAGACAGGCTAGAAGACATTATGGAGAATCGATCCGGTGACTACTTCCGCAGTCGGTCTTTTAAGGGCCAAGTTGGCTTTATTACCGGACTAGGCGGTTTCCCAGAGAACCGGATCAGCCGAGATGCTGAGTCGATATCTGGAGCATACGATGAATTAATGATATTGCAAACCCAAAACACGCCTACCTTGCGTGTGCCTGACCTACCTAACCCTTACACAACTTCAGTGCAGCTACTGCCTGTCTCTCAGTTTGATAGCCGCGTTGTTGGCAGCGAACTCAACTTTGAACCGCTCCCTCGCAGATAGGCCGCTACGTAGCTCGCGTTCCTTACCACGGTCTTCTCTTTGTATGCATTATGAATATGCAGCTGAGAAACGCTGTGTGCTCGGGAGCGGGTTCACACCAAAATCTCCTCCTTAGTGCTACTAGAAAGCGGCGTAAGGAGGAGATTTTTGATGAAGACATCCAGGGTGCAGGAGTTGAACCTGCCTGGGGCGAATTATGAGTTCGCTGCCTAATCCGCTCGGCCAACCCTGGTCATCGTTTAATATACTATCTTGACTATCAGTCAGTCACCGCCATAGTTAAGGAAAATGCTAATACACTTAATCTTTGGAGCTCTATATCCCTATATTTCTTGAGCCTTATCTTAAAGTGTTGAATGTCTGAGCCTCTTTTGAGAAAGTATTTTTGGTCAGGAAGATAGTGCGAAATTAACTGCGGTTGGGGTAGACTCTCGCAGTACTACAGCAGCTCTTAACTGTCAAAACAAGCTTCTGCTAACTAGTGTCGTAGAAATCTCAGGCTAAATTTTTATGAAAATCAATCCTGCCGTTGCCTTCACTCTAATACTACTAACGCTGATGTTCGGCTCCGGTATTGTTAGTTCTTCTTGGGGCTATGCCATCGGTCGCCAGGCTTTAACGGGCGTTCGTCAGCCGGAAACTAGACCTTCTAATGCCGTCACTGCCAACCGTAGCGGTGACCTGCAGAGTGGGCTAGTATTGCTCGATGAAGATCAAATCATCAGCGATGTGAACAGTCGGATGACAGACGGAAGCAATTAATAGTTGAAGATGAGTAGTTGGAGTTGAAAATTAGTAGTTGAATAAGCGCTCTCGAATAGACATGATTAAACGAATTCGTTTGAACTGGCTTTCTGGTGCCGTCTTGGTCGTGAGCTAGTCGCCCTTGCCTTTTGCTGTGCTACTTCAGAGTCAACTACTTCAGATTCAACCACTGCTGACCGGCACAGAGGTTGCGGTCCGGCTCCTATCAGTGGTGGCGCTCATCTTGTTGAATGCCTTTTTTGTGACGGTCGAGTTTTCGATTGTTTCGGCTAGGCGATCGCGCATCAATCAGCTTGCCAGCAGCGGCGATATGCAGGCGCGAACGGTTCAAAAACTTCAGCAAAAGCTCAATAGCCTGCTCTCTACGACTCAGCTAGGCATTACCCTATCTAGTTTGGCACTAGGCTGGATAGGCGAGCACACCATGGCCGCTTTGATCATTCACTGGCTGACTCGGCTACCTATTCAAACTAGCCTTGCCCAATTTCTCTCCCATTCTATTGCCTTACCCCTAGCCTTTCTTCTCCTAGCCTACTTGCAGATTGTGCTAGGTGAACTTTGCCCAAAGTCAGTTGCGCTTAGCTACCCTGAACATATTGCCCGCTTTCTAGGCCCGCCTAGCCTCACTATCGCTCGCCTGCTCAAACCATTTGTGTGGCTGCTCAATCAGTCCACCAGCTTTTTACTTTCTATCTTGGGCATCAAGGACAATAGCACCAGATGGCATAGTGGGGTAACGCCCGAAGAGTTGAGGCTGCTGATCAACACCTCTACAGAAGTCCCCGCGCTTAAAAAAGGCGAACGAGAAATCCTTAGCAATGTCTTTGAATTTCGCGGCGCGACTGTTGAAGAGGTTATGGTGCCCCGAACTCAAATCGCGGCACTGCCTCAATCGGCAACCTTTCAAGACTTACTAGATGAGATCGTGCGCTCTAAGCACTCTCGATATCCAATGACAGGTGAGTCTCTAGACAATATTTTAGGCATTATTAACTTCCACAAGCTGGCCCTTCCCCTTTCTAGAGGCGAACTGCTGCCTCATTCTTCTGTAGAGGCTTGGATTACACCTGCCAAAGTAGTGCCCGAAACGCTGCCGCTCAATGACTTGCTAACTCAGATGCAGCAGTCGGCAAGAGAAATGGTGATTGTAGTTGACGAGTATGGTGGAACCGCCGGGCTAGTTACCTTTCGAGACTTGACTGCCAAAATCATTGGAGACGCTACCGATACTGACTCTATCGGGAAGATCCTCTACCAAGATAGCCATACGGTTATCTTTCCGGCTCAGACCGAAATAGAAGATGTGAACGAACGGCTCTCCTTGACCCTACCGACCAGTGAAAACTATGTAACCTTAGGCGGCTTCGTCATCTTTGAACTGCAGAAGATACCCCAGATTAACGAGCAGCTAATTTACAAAGATTTAGAACTAACAGTGGCCGCTGCAGAAGGACCAAAGCTGACCAAGATCAAGATTCGTCGGCTGGGAAAGGCGCTGGTGCTAAGTAACGTAGGCGCACCGGCTGCTGTCAGGACAGCGACTAACAGACTCCTTTGAAGAGTCTTCAGACACTCGAAGATATCTAGCTATCGACCTATCTTAGAGTGCGGCTGAAAGCACTCTTAGAATTAACTCACTAGCGATCGCTATCCTTTTGAGGCAGTTAACGAATTGTCTAGCGAAAAACACCCTAGTAAGTACTTCTATAGTAAAGTTTACGATATGTATACAGTTGTGTGCGGGTACGCGGATGCATCCTCAATGGAAAGGCTATGCCCACGCACTGCTATCTACTAGGCTGTTGTCATAAAGGTTTTGCCTAGGTTTCTGTCTGGGATTCTTGCCTGGATTACTGTGCTTCAGCCGAGTGACAAACGCTATCGTTCTTCGCAATGTTCCTTTGCACTAGAACAATTGTCATTATTGTCCAGAGGTGCAGGCCATGCAGAGTCAGTTGTTATCCCTCGCAGATGCTAGACCCTATAGTCGAAACCAGCCTGAGCCAATCAGGGTAGGTGTTATTGGCATTGGTAATATGGGGCAGCACCACGTCCGGGTGCTCTCGATGATAAAAGACGTCAAGTTGATGGGCGTTGCAGACATCAACGCTGAATTAGGAATCGAGACAGCTAGCAAGTATCAAATCAACTATTTCGACGACTATCACAAGCTGCTACCTCATGTCGATGCTGTCTGTGTGGCGGTTCCTACTCGGCTGCATCATTCTGTGGGCATGGCTTGCTTGAAAGCCGGCGTGCATGTCTTGATCGAAAAGCCAATTGCGGCCAGTATCAGCGAAGCCGAATCTTTGGTGAATGCAGCGGCAGATCTCAACTGCATTTTGCAGGTAGGCCATATCGAACGCTTTAATCCGGCTTTTAAGGAGCTACACAATGTCTTGAAGACTGAGGAAGTGCTAGCTATCGAAGCTCGCAGAATGAGTCCGTATTCTAAACGAGCTAACGATGTCTCAGTCGTGCTTGATTTGATGATTCACGATATCGATCTCATTTTAGAGCTAGCGAATTCGACCGTTGTTGAGCTAACAGCTAGTGGTAGCAGAGGCGCGAGTTCACCGTATTTAGACTACGTAACAGCGACTTTGGGCTTTGTGAATGGCATTGTCGCCACAGTGACAGCTAGTAAGGTGACTCATCGAAAGATTAGAACAATTTCTGCTCACTGCCGCCAGTCTTTGACAGAGGCAGATTTTCTTAACAACAAAATTGAGATTCATCGCCAGACGACAGAGAACTGCATGGCGGACTATGGGCAGGTTCTCTACCGTCAAGATGGGCTAATTGAACAGGTATATACCAGCAATACAGAGCCTTTGCATGCCGAACTAGAGCACTTTATTCACTGCGTTAGAGGCGGGTATCAACCCTCTGTGGGTGGAAAGCAGGCACTTAAGGCACTGCGCTTAGCTAGCCTGATTGAACAGATGGCGTTGGATGGAAAAGCCTGGAAGTCTTCTGCTGATTTAAAAATGGCCTTAGAACCTGTGGCACCTATTGCAGCAGGTCACTAATGCTGGGTTGATTTTTGGGTTGGCGTCAGCTCTTGTGTTGATCTCAGCAGCGAGATCATCTCTGTGACGATGATGTCACTAACTAGCTGATTGCCAGCAGGGCTTAGGTGAATGTGATCTCTGTACAGGGCGTCTGCATTTGGGTGGTTTTGGAAAGTCGAGAGAAGATTGACGTATGAGATATTCTGCTCGATTGTCCAGTCTTGTAAGCGCTGGCGGGCGATGATCTCGTAGTCTCTAGGGCCAGGGATTTCCCTTTTTAGTGGAGAGAGTACCAGCAGAAATCTTGCCTGTTCGGTGACTGCTTTTTGATAGATGAGATCGATGGCGTTCAGGTTTTTGCCGACGCGATCGCCTCCTTCGTTTTGAATATCTTCTAGCCCAGGGATAGAGACCTGCTTTTTGAATAAGCGCTCAAGCAGTTCGGCTAGGGCAGAAGGTGGATTGCGATCTGGGTAGTTGCGATCGCGTCCCACCTGCAAATCAGTCGGTTGCGTACCGAACAAATCATCGGTGTTGAGTAGCAGCACCAGCACGGTCGCGCCAAAAGTTCCGTACTGACGAAGATAGGCAAGCTGATTGCGGGGCCCCCAAGAATTAGCAGAAGCATTCAGCGGCTCTACTGTGGTGTATTTTTCTGTATATTTCTTGGGCAGCGACCGCTGTAGTTTCCAAGCTGTCAGGGCAGAGAGGATATTCGCTTGGTCTGTCCACCAGTTGCCGTTTGCTAGAGAATCGCCTAATAGAAACAGTCGGAGCTGGTCAGGCTCAGGCAAAGGTGAAATTTCGCTGGCCCGCATAGAGTACTGATTTATTGAGATGCGGTTGCCAAATCGACGAATTTGCTGATTAGGAGCCAGTCGATACCCCATGGTCGGATCGGCGACATAAAGTGGGGGCCGGCCAAAGCCAAAGCCGACGCGCAAGGCGACTTCAGTCAGTAGGACAACGACCAATATTGCAAAAAAGGATAGTCCTAATCTCATCAATGTCCAATCTCGTAGAGGTCTCGTTCTACGAGTATTCCGTAGATAATGAAAAAGTGAATCATTGGGCCAAAAAATGGTTGATATTTTGTATCCGCTGCACGTTGCTATACAGGTCAGCGATCTAGCTGTCTCTGACCAATTTTATACGGAGATAGTTGGGCTAAAAAAGGTGGACAGGCAGCTGAGCTTTGCGGGTAGCTGGTATCAGATTGGAGACTTTCAGCTGCATTTGATTGTGAGCGACTGGGCGGCTAATCCGGCTAGAGAAGATAAATGGGGCAGGCATCCCCATATCACTTTTGCGATCGCAAACCTTAGCAGTATCAAGCAGTCACTGATCGATCGAGCAGTTCCCTTTCAGATGAGCTCATCGGGTAGAGCAGCACTGTTCGTCAAAGATCCAGATGGAAATGTTGTAGAGCTTCTAGAGGTCAAGCCGGAAGCAGTAACGCCATAACGCAGTAGCCACAACGATTGGTGGCTATTACTAAGCCTTCTACGACAGGCTGTCATCACCTACATTCTGGTTACTTCTACTAGACCACTGGGCTTACTGAAAAGAGATGAAATCACTTGCCTTATCGGCAATCAATTGAAAATCCTCTCTTAACAGGCGACCCTACTCATGAGCACCTTAAGTCCGCTGACTCTAGCTAGCCGTCAGCAATCCAAGAAGCCTCGCATGCTAGTTGTCGATGATGAACCAGACAACCTAGACTTGCTCTTTCGGACTTTTCGCCGCGACTTTAAAGTGCTAAAGGCAGAGAGCGGAGTAGAGGCTCTCGAAATCTTGGCAGATGATGGCGAAGTCGCGGTGATCATTTCTGACCAAAGGATGCCAGAAATGAAAGGGACAGAATTCCTCAGCAAGACAGTGCCTGACTTTCCAGACACGGTTCGGATAATTCTGACTGGCTTCACTGATGTGGAAGATTTGGTCGAAGCTATCAACGCCGGACAAGTTTATCGCTATATTACTAAGCCGTGGGACCCGGATGAGCTCAAGTTTGTGGTAGATAAAGCCTCGGCAACTTATGAGCTGCTAAAAGGGCAAAGCGCAGAGCTTCACAAAGCAGAAAAGCAGTCAAAGATGATGATGACGGTGGGCCAAATCGCGGCTCAGTCTATGCAAAAAGAAGAAGCCCTAGAGCATTTGACGCGAGGATTTTGTGAGATTTTGAATGCGGATGCCTGCGCGCTGCTGCTAGCAGATGACGATAGCGCTGGTAGCTATGGACTAGCAGATACTGAGAAAATTAGCGATAGTCAACTCGTCACAGACGCGATCGCTTCTCAACAGAGCCAAACTTTAGTCAATATCCAATCAGACGAAACCCTCTCTAGCAGCCCCCTTTATACCGACGGCACTCAGTGTCACTTAGCCATCCCTGTTATCTATCAAGGCAAAGCTTTAGGAACGTTTTCTTTTCAGTGGACAACACCTTACAAGACTCTAGATGACGTGAGTCAACTGCTGGGATTGATAGCACCTCAGATTGCACTTAGCTTAAAAGCAGCCGTTTTGTAGCCAGTAGTTACGCGCTCGTCGCTTTGACAAGTTCACCAGCGTCAGGTTTACCAGCAGAGTTAATAGCCCTTATTCTAGAAGAAGACTTTGTAATGAGTGCTTCGGGAAATAGACTTTGTAGATGGTAAACAACAATTCGCGGCCTGCTTTAGTGCCTGATGCTCTGGCCTCGTTAACAGCTCAGCCCCAAGCAGATCAGATTAAAGCGTTATTCGATCGAATTGCCCCGCAGTATGACCAGATGAATCAGGAGATGAGTCTGGGCCTGCATCGAATTTGGAAGCAGATGGCGGTGCAGTGGAGTAGAGCAGCCGAGGGCATGCACTGCCTAGATTTGTGCTGTGGCAGTGGTGACTTGGCTTTGCTGCTAGCTAGAAAAGTTGGTGGCAGCGGCCAGATCACAGGGGTAGATTTTGCGGCGCAGCAGCTCGCGATCGCAGCTAGCAGAGAGCCCCATTTACAGCATCGCCTACGTTGGGTAGAAGCCGATGCCTTGTCACTGCCGTTTGCCAGCGATCAGTTTGACGCGGCCACTATGGCCTATGGCTTGCGTAATCTGACGGATATTCCCAAAGGACTAGAGGAGCTACGCCGAGTCTTGAAGCCGGGCGCTACAGCAGCCATTCTAGACTTTCATTCGCCTACCAATCCGCTAGTGATTTACTTTCAAAAGTGGTATTTGGCATCGATTGTTGTCCCGGCGGCAGAGAGATTAGGGATGAAGGAGGAGTATGCTTATATTGGCCCTAGCGTCGATCGCTTTCCGTCAGGAGCCAAGCAGGTAAGGCTAGCCAAAGAGGCTGGATTTACCCATGCGCTACACTATCCTATCGCAGGCGGAATGATGGGAGTTCTAGTGGCTACTCGGTAAACGTGGCTAGTAGAAAGCGTGGCTAATAGAGGCTTTAACAGTTAGAAGAACCCAGCTAACAAACGCTAAGTGGTTCTAAGGATACAGAAAAACATATGGCCGGGGTGAATTTGTGGGTAGTGT
>NZ_JADEXO010000233.1 GCF_015207105.1 cf. Phormidesmis sp. LEGE 11477 | reverse complement strand
CTGGGGCACAGCGTGTTGGAGCTTAAAGTATCAGTTTTTAGCGTGCTTGTGCGCTTACCCAGAGTTTTGTTGCCGTGTCCGAAACGAAGTGCGGCACGTTGATGTTTGTTCGTTGTCGCCGGAACCGGGAACGAGGACATAAAGCCGAGTACGGAACGGGTTGAGGCGCATTTCACCCGAACGGCGGTAGCGTGCCTTTTCTCAAGAATGCATGTAAAACAGTTTAAAGCGACAATATTGAGACGTACTGTACATGATCCCCTCAACCTGCACCTTCTATCTGCGCTCGTTAAGCGTGATTTCAAGGCGCAATACCGTCGCTCCCTCATAGGGCCGCTGTAGGCCATTCTCTATTCGGTAATCTACCTTCTCCTACTTTGTTGCCATCCGCTCGTTTCTCGGCATTCCGAGTGACGGGCAGCCTTATGCGATGTTTGCAGCGGTGGCGTGTACCCTGGATTTTCTTTTCGGGAGCGGTCGCCCGATCCGGCACATGCATCATGATGAATGGCCCGCTGCGGAAGAAAATGGCGGTTCGTAGAGAGACCATCCCTACAGCCGCCGTCGCTCTATCCTTTGCGGACTTTCTTGTTGCTTCGACAATCGTCATCTTTATGTCGTTATGGTTTGGTCTCACAGTCGGGTGGTCGGTGTTGATGCTTCCTTTCTTCGTACTGCTATTCGGGTTCTGCGCTCTCGATGTTGCCATGACTGAGTTTTTTGCTTTTGGCGGTGCGCTTAGGCGAAAACCTTTTTCCGAGTCTACCTCGCCTCATATCACTTCTAAATATGTCAACCTGTGACGCCGTTTGCTGATCTCTTGAGGCTGCTGATACGATACCTCTATCGTAGGCAAGTCGAACGTTATGCTGGGGCGCCGCTTGAGAAGGTCGGCAGCGACTATGGCGGTTGGGTTCTGCCAGTCGATCTTATTCAGCCTGGCTGGACCTGCTATGCCGGTGGCGTCGGTGAGGACATTACCTTCGATCGTGAAATAATTGAGCGTTTTGGTTGCCGGGTGTTCGCGTTTGATCCGACGCCAAGGGCCGCGGCCCACGTCGAGCAGCATGCCGAGGGATTCAGCAATTTCCGGTTCCTGCCCGTGGGGCTGTGGTCGGAGGATACTGTGCTGCGCTTCTACGCGCCGCGGGACCCGGCGCACGTTTCTCACTCTATTGTTAACCTGCAGGAAACAAACACCTATTTCGAAGCACCTTGTCGAACCGTATCGTCTCTGATGAGTGAACTCGGGCACGATGAAATCGATCTTCTGAAAATCGATATCGAGGGTGCCGAGCACGAGGTGGTGCGGTCCATGTTTGCGCAGGGTGTTTTCCCGACGCTCTTGTGCATGGAAATCGATCAACCGGCACCCCTGTTGAAAATCACCTCGACGGTGAGGCGGATTCGCAAAGCTGGTTATACGCTAATCAATATTGATGGATGGAATTTCACCTTTGTACATGCAAAGGCTCTGTCGGCGAGTGCAGGTTAAGGCGATGCGGTGAGTACTACCAGCTTATCGCTGCCGCCGGATATCCGAATCACCTTCGGCATGATCGTCCTGAATGGCGAACCATTCCTGCGTTATAATCTGCGCGGGCTCTATCCCTATGCGCATGAGATTATTGTGGTTGAAGGTGCGGCGCCAGGTGCCTGCAATATAGCTGACCCGCAAGGGCACTCGCGCGATGGAACCCTGGCCGCATTGCGGCGCTTCAAAGAGGAGGAAGACCCTGACGGAAAGCTGACCATTGTCACCGCCGAAGACGAAGGCTATGTGGACGGATTTTGGCCGGGCGAGAAGGATGAACAGAGTCAGGTCTATGCGAGGCGAGCTTCTGGCAATTATCTCTGGCAGGTCGATGTCGATGAGTTTTACAGATCAGAAGACATTGAGGTCGTCATCGCCATGTTGCACCGCGAGCCGGAGATTACAGCCGTCAGCTTTAGGCAGATAACGTTCTGGGGTGGCTTCGATTATATCGCAGATGGTTGGTACCTGCGCCGCGGGGCGGCTACCTATCATCGCCTGTTCAAATGGGCGCCCGGTTTCGAATACGTTTCTCATCGTCCTCCGACGGTCCATGATGACCGAACGCGCGACTTGAGGCGGTTATGCTGGGTGAACGATGACGCAATGGCCGCTCGCGATGTTTATCTCTATCACTATTCCCTATTGTTGCCGAAGCAGGTAGAGGAGAAGTGTGACTACTATCAGAATGCAGATTGGGCACGGCGCGTAGGGGCCCTTGAATGGGCGCAACAGGTGTTTGGCGAACTGCGCCGACCTTTTCGGGTTCACAATATCTACAGCTATCCAAGCTGGTTGGAGCGTTATAGCGGTAGCCACCCTCAGCATGTCCAGCAGATGCGAAGCGATATCGCCGGTGGACGTCTGCTGGTCGAACTGCGTGCAACCGATGATATCGAGCGGTTGCTGAACTCGATCTGGTATCCCGCTCTTCGGATTCTTATCAAGCAGGCCGGTGTGATGGATCTGGTGGCGTACCGATTGCAGTGTTGGGTGCGGC
>NZ_JADEXO010000232.1 GCF_015207105.1 cf. Phormidesmis sp. LEGE 11477 | reverse complement strand
AACCAGCCCTCTAAAGGTAATTTGAGCGTAGCTTAATGATCTCTAAAAGCGAGTCTAAGTAGGGGTTTCAGAAGCTGTATGAAAAGCCATCGCAGGTATCAAATCAGGCTAAGCGCCTAGCCATCAGCCGAATCATGGCAATGTAGATCATCGCCTCGGATGAAGCCGGTTGTCGTTCATAGTCCTTGCTCAATCGTCTGTACCAGTTGAACCAGCCAAACGTTCTCGGGGCGACCCACCGTTTCTTGAGAAGAACAAACCCCTTAGATTGTTCGGGGCGCAGCACCATCCAGATGATAAATCGGAGGGTGTCCATCGCCCAGCGAAGGAACGGTTGACCGCTGTCTTGGTGTGCGTTCCCTAGCGCCGCAAATCGACGCGGGGTCACACCGCTATAACCACCATCAACCCAAATCACAGACAGTCTCGAAACACTTTTACCCATCTCGCGAACTTTCGTCAGGACTTGTTTGCCGCCTGCGCGTTCAGGCACACTGGCAGCAGTGACTACAACACGCAGTACCAGTCCGAGCGTATCCACTACGGTATGGCGCTTTCGACCCTTACGGTTCTTGGCACCGTCGTAGCCAACCGCTTCGTTTACCATCGTTGCGGTGGTCACGCTCTGAGAGTCGAGTATGGCTTCTGATGGGCTCTCGACGCGATTGCTATCGGCTCTGGTCCAACCGCGTAATCGGTCATGAATGGCTACCCAGGTACCATCGTCTCGCCAGTTGCGGAAGTAGGTATAGACTGTTGGCCAAGGCGGTAAGTCACCCGGAATATCTCGCCACTTACAGCCTTGTACAACCACGTACAAGATAGCGTTTATCACCGCCCACATATCGACTTCACGCGGCCGACCACCTGGTTTAGCGGGTGGAATCAACGGCTCAATGAGTTCAAATTGGTCTTGGGTCAGATTGCTAGAGTATGCTTTAGTCATGGCTCGCTTGACGCTGGTTTGTAAGTAAACACAGCTTAGTCCGAGTGAGCTTTTTTACTCCACTTTCACCTTTTCATACAGCCTCTCAAGCACTACCGCCAAGTTCAACGGTTGTTAAGATGTTTGGAGCAATCGAATCGCCGCTGTCAATTGGTTGAATGATGTGCTCAGTAGCGCATCATAGTCGGTGGATTTGCCATGATTTTAGCAGAGGTGTTTGAGCGTTTCGTTGTCGAAAGTCCGCTGACAGTGATGCTAAGGATATTGTTAGAACAAAGCTTATCAGCGGACGACGTTGATGAATTATTCGAGCAATATGCCCAGCGGCAGTACCACCGAGACTTATTGTTTTCGACAGTAGTGACGCTGATGAGTTTGGTGGTGTGTGGCATCAGTCCGTCTATCAATGCGGCCTATCAGTCAAAGACGAAAGGAATCGGGGTCAGGGTTCAATCGGTGTACAACAAACTCAATGGACTAGAACCGCCGATTATCGAAGCGTTAGTCCGTCGGTCAGTAAGCCAAGCCCAAGCCCTCATCGTGCAACTGCGTGGTGAGCTACCCGCCCTGCTGGCAGGCTATCGGGTGAAGATTCTCGACGGAAATCATTTGGCTGCGACTGAGCGTCGCTTAGACGTACTGCGCCAAATGGGCAGTGCACCCTTGCCGGGTCATGCCTTGGTAATTTTAGATCCTGCCTTAATGCTGGCGATAGATGTCTTTGCCTGTGAGGATGGTCATACCCAAGAACGGGCGCTTTTGAGTCGGGTGCTCGCCACTGTGATGAGCCGTGACCTGTGGATTGCAGACCGTAACTTTTGTACGCTGGGTTTTCTCTTTGGCTTGCACGCTCGCGGTGGCAGTTTCGTGATTCGGCAACATGGCAACTTACCTTGGACATCACTCAATGACTTGGTAAAGCGGGGGGATAACGAAACGGGCGCGGTATTAGAACAGTCGATTCAGCTCACGTTAAATCAGAGCCTGACGATGACGCTCAGACGCATTGTGGTGCGCTTAAAGCATCCCACTCGAGACAGTGACCTTGAAATTGCTATTCTGTCTAATCTGCCAGCGCACGATGCCTCAGCGCTCAAGATTGCCATGCTTTATCAAAAAAGGTGGCGAGTAGAGCGGTTATTTCAGGTGCTAGATCAGTGCTTTCGCGGCGAAATTAATACCCTTGCCTATCCAAGGGCTGCTTTATTTGGCTTTTGTATGGCCCTGATTTGCTACAACTTGTTGGCCGTGCTCAAAGCGGCGCTACGCACTGTTCACGGCGCTGACAAGATTGAAGCTGGTCTCTCTCCCTATTATCTAGCTGATGAAATTCGTCGGGTTCATGATGGCATGATGATTGCCATTCCACCGACCGAGTGGCTGACGCTAGCACAGTTGAACTTAGAAGACACCGCTCACCTGCTCATAGAATTGACAACCCAGGTAGAACTCTCTAAATTTCGCTCCCATCCTAGAGGGCCAAAGAAAAAGATACCCAAGCCTAAGTACGACAAAAAGAAGCCGCATGTCTCTACCGCTCGACTACTCGCCAAAGCTAAAGCCGAAAAGAAAGCACCTTGAAAGGGCTGG
>NZ_JADEXO010000231.1 GCF_015207105.1 cf. Phormidesmis sp. LEGE 11477 | reverse complement strand
AGCGTCAGATGTGCATAAGAGACAGCGATTAGAGAGCTGCAACGTATCGTCAAGCCGAGTGGGCAGTTGTTGTATGTTGTGCCTGTTGGCAAGCCTGCGGTCATGTTTAATGGCCATCGCATATACAGCTATGCACAGGTTGTGGAGGCCTTTCCTGATTGGGAGCTTGATGAATTTGGCTTGATTTCGTTTCGTGATCTGGGTGGCATGATTTATGATGCCACGCCCAAAATGGTGGATCTGGAAAGTTTCGGGTGCGGGTGTTTCTTGTTCAAAAAAACGGGAGGAGAGAATGTTCTTCCCTGAAATGGTCACCCAGATAAAAGATCATTACCGGGTGCTTGAAATAGGGCCGGGGGCGCTGCCACATCCACGAGCGGATGTGGCGCTTGAACTTGACTATGCCAGCGAGGAAGAACGCATCAGGCAGCGTGGCGAAAGCACGCAAAAGGTCGACACATCGAATATTGTTTACTTCAACGGAGGGCGCTTTCCTTTTGATGATATGCAATTCGACTACGTTATTTGTTCGCATGTGCTCGAGCATATTCCGCCTGAAGGTCTAGATGAGTTTTTGTCCGAGCTTCAACGTGTCGCACCACGCGGCTATGTTGAGGTTCCGAATGTTTTTTATGAGTGGATTTGTAACGCTTCAGCCCACATCTGGGCAGCGGGCTGGAACAATGGGACGCTGACATTATGTCTGAAAAACGACACCATGAATGGCCCAATAGCAGACGCGTATCGGCATTTTTTCTACACGACAGAACCGCGCCTCATTGAACTTTTCAGGAAATATAGGGATTTCTTTTTCATCGGGTTCGAGTGGGAAGAAACGGTGACTGTTGCGGTCGTCGATCATGTGAATGATCTATGCGACGGGCCGTATTTGGAGCGCATGAAGTCGGTGCGTGCCAACCCCGAGGCGCTCCCCCCGCCTGTGTACAAGGCGGCTCTTCGGTGCACTAAGCGTGGCGTAGCGTGGACCATCCAGAAGCTGCTTGGTGATGGCTCACTCCAGAGAATCAAACAGATATTAAAGGTTGGGCGGCATTGACTTCGAAGGGCCTGATCGCGGAAATATGAGATCCTGGCAGCCTAGAAACAATATCCTCAACTGGTATGCGAGTTAATGCGGCTCTAGCTGTGATCTTGATTCATACCTGCAGGTATTTCCGAAGTTGGTCGCCCTTTTTTTGATAAACTCATGGACAATGGCAAGTATGACATTGAGGTGTTTTACGCTCTGTCCGTGGGAACCATGACGTACCTTTTCATTGACCGTCCTTTTATCAAAAGAAAACTGACAGTAGCGTGACTTCTTTACGAATATACAGTCAACTAAGTGGTGGTCTGGGCAATCAGATGTTTCAGTTCGCGGCGGGCGTCTCGGCGGCGCACCGCCTGGACTGCGCTCTGGAGCTTGATGTCAGCTTGTTTGGGGTTGATGGCTTGCGCTCGTTCTTGCTTGAACGGTTTTGCATTGATGTTGCCGTGGCTTCGGGTGTCGAGATCGAGGCGCTGCGCGCAGGACTTGTTTCGCGCGGTCGGGTCGGGCAGTTGTGGTCGCAGGCGCGTGGAGCAGGCAAGACGGATAAGATTTACCGGCAACCGGGCTTTCATTTTGATGCCCAGGGTTGGCCGAAGGTAGGGCCGGGGTCTTTGTTGGTCGGCTATTTCCAAAGCGAGCGTTATTTCGCCGATGTCGCGCCGCAGATCCGCGACCTATTTCGCTTGAAGCACCCGGTATCCGAGGGCGGACAAAAGGTCTTTGCGCAGATTAGAAGCACCGACGTTGCTGTGGCCTTGCACATTCGGCGGGGCGATTATGTTGGAAGCAATAAAGTCAATCAGGTCCACGGCACCTGTTCACCGGACTATTACCGGCGCGCTATTCAAATTATGGGCGGCTTGACTGAAAAGCGGGTGACCTATTTCGTTTTCTCCGACGACACAGTCTATGCCGCGGAGTTTGCCGCGGAGCTGGATTGTGCTGTTGTTGTCGAGGGCAGTGTCGAACGCCCGTGGGAAGACATGATACTGATTGCGGCCTGCCACCATCAAATCATTGCCAACAGTTCTTTTAGCTGGTGGGGCGCCTGGCTGAATGATCGCGATGCCAAGATCGTGATCGCCCCGCGCAATTGGTTTCAAAGGGACGCGATGCTGATCAACAACACTGTCGATCTCTACCCTGCGGACTGGATAACCCTATGAAGGGCCCCACCGTCACCGTGTTAATGCCGGTCTATAACGGTGAGGCGTATGTTGAGGCTGCGATAGACAGCGTGCTGGGTCAGAGTTTTGCAGATTTTGAGTTGCTGGTTATTAATGACGGCTCACACGATAGTAGCCCGACAATCTTGCAGCGCTATGCCGATGCCGATGCGCGGGTTCGGGTGGTGACAAACCCGCAGAATATTGGGCTGGCGGCAACGCTGAACAAGGGCCGGGACTTGGCGACGGGGGAATTAATCGCCCGTATGGATGCCGATGATATCTGCACGGTGGACCGCCTGGCGGTGCAGGTTGCCTATTTACGCGATCACCCAC
>NZ_JADEXO010000015.1 GCF_015207105.1 cf. Phormidesmis sp. LEGE 11477 | reverse complement strand
GGGTCGGAGTCACCAATGATTTTGACTTCGGTTTCAAGCCAGATGCCATCGCGTTCTTTGATGACTGCTTGGGTGTGGCGAATCAGCGCTAGCACGTCGTCGGCTTTGGCCCCTCCTAGATTAACGATGAAGTTGGCATGGAGCGTAGAGGTTTGCGCTTGGCCAATCTGATGGCCTTTGAGTCCAGCCGCCTGGATTAGTTTGCCAGCACTGTGCGGCAAAGGGTTGCGAAAGACACTGCCGCAGTTAGGTAAGTGATAGGGCTGAGTTTCTCGCCGAGATCTTAAGTCGCTGGCGGTAGCCGCTTTGACTGCAGCCGGGTCGTGGCCAGGGCTGAGCTGGAAGGTCGCTGAGACGACAGTGCGATCGCTCCCTTGAAGATTAGAGGTTCGATATCGAAAGCCTAAGTCATCAGGCATCAATATACTCAGCGTCCCATCGGGGTTGACGACTTTGGTCTCTACTAGGATGTCAGCCGTTTCACTGCCGTGCGCGCCCGCGTTCATCACCACTGCGCCGCCTACAGTTCCGGGAATTCCAATTGTCCATTCAAAGCCTTTGAGTCCTTGACGGGCGGCTTTCCAAGCGAGTGATGACCAAGGTTCTCCGGCAGCGGCGCTTACTCTACCGGTGAGCGCATCGAACTCGCTTTGCCTGAGCGCTCGCGTACAGATCACGAGACCCGGCAAGCCGCGATTGCTAATCAAAAGATTCGATCCTGCCCCTAGCATCGTGACACTCAAGCCTTTTGTCCTTGCCCAGACCAGCGCCGATTGCAGCTGATCGACCGTCTTGGGTATCGCTAGCCACTCTGCCTTACCGCCGACCCGCAGGCTCGTGAGTTTAGCAAGTGGCGCTTGAGCAACAATATTGAGATTTTTCAACTGATTACTATCTGTATTAGCTGCATTAGAAACTGTGACAGAAGCGCCTGATTGAAAGCTACCTGCAAGTTGTACGTGGTCAGCCATTTTTAGTCAGCTTGTTGTTTTTGACTATCTATTTAGAGAGGAGATAGTTAGAGGAGAGATAGCTTAAGTAAGGGCAGCTTCGGTAAGGGCAGCTTCAGGGGTGAGCGACGGGGTATAGGCCGCCATTACTTCAGGGATGATCTGATTGAGATTACCAGCCGTCAAGAAGATAACAATATCTCCGGGCCTTAGACTTGTCATCAGCACTCGTTTGGTGTTTTCTAGCGTGCCGTGATACTCGGTATTGGGCAAATGCCGGGCAATGGCATCGGCTACCGTTTGTCCGGTAATTCCAGTAGGATTCGCTTCGCCAGCGCTGTAGATATCGGTTACTAGCAGGCGATCAGCTCCAGCAAAGCAGGTAGAGAATTCATCGAGTAAGGTCGTGGCCCGGCTGTAGCGGTGAGGCTGAAAAACAGCGACAATCTGGCGACCGTGGCCTGATGGCAGTTGCTCTGAGCGCTGCACCTGAGCCGCTGTTAGCGTCGCTTTAATTTCGCTAGGATGGTGGGCATAGTCGTCGATAAATAGAATCTCGTTGTGAAAGCCGCGATGCTCGAAGCGGCGACGCGCACCTTCAAAATTGGGCAGATGGTTTTGGATGCTTTCAAAGCTGACGTTTAGCAGCCGAGCGACCGCGATCGCCGCTAGCGTATTGCTAAGGTTATGCAGGCCCAGCAGTGGAATGGTGAGGTTACCCAAGTTCTCCCCGCGCTCTAGGATATCGGCGCTCATCCCATTTGCAGTCTCGACAATATTGATGGCTTTGTAGTCAGCGTCAGTCTCTGCCTCTACGCTGTAAGAGATAGTTGGCCGAATGCGATCGCGCACCGTCGGACAGTCAACCGAGCCCACCACCGTTTTACACTGGCTGACAAACTGCTCAAATATAGCCACTACCTGATCTAGCCCAGTGTAGTGATCCGGGTGATCGAGTTCGATATTAGTAATCACCCCAATCTGAGACGAAAGCTTGACTAGAGAGCCATCAGATTCATCCGCCTCAGCGACAACATAGTCACTTTTGCCGACATAGGCATTTCCGCACCAGGTACTGACTTCTCCACCGATAATAATTGTTGGATCAACGCCGCCTTTGAGCAGCAGATAGCCAGTGATACTGCTGGTCGTTGTCTTGCCGTGAGTACCTGCGATCGCAATTCCCTTTTTTTCATTCATCAGCGCCGCTAAAACATCCGATCGATGAAAGATCGGACACCCTAGTGCTAGCGCCTGACTATACTCCGCATTGGTCTCACTAATTGCGGTCGAGCAAACCACCTGAGGCAACATCTCTCTGTTCAACACCGCCTGAGGCATCAGCGTAGTCTGATCTGTAGTCTTATTTTGGGCGGTTGAAACTGCTCGCTGCTTTGTGGCTTTATGCTCGGTGAGCTTTTTAGCTTCGTTCGTAAAAAAAGCTAAATTTTCTGCCCGCTGCTGATTGAAGATGTGAGCCCCTTGCGACTCCAGCCGATCGGTAATATGGCTCAAGCGCAAATCCGATCCCGAAACATGCAGCTTACGGCTTGCTAGAACATGCGCCAAAGCCGACATTCCAATTCCACCAATCCCAATAAAGTGGAACGGTCTGCCGCTGAAATCTACTGAATTCAGCATGTTTAATTTCCTCTCAAGCCGTGGCACATCAATATAATCAGGCGTATCATAGCAGGAATTTTTAGAATGACAGTGTGCCCCTATTCAATAGCAGATTCACAACCTACGTGTTCGTACCTATGTGTTCATACCGAGGGCATGGAGTATTCATGCATAGGCAGATCGAATCAGGACATACTCAGTACAAGTTTTGTATATTAAATCACGTCGTGCAGCCTGCCTCGATATCCATCACTGCTATAAACTAGGTATAAAAACCTAAGGAGAAATTCAGGTGACAATGATGCGATATGATTAGGGTTGCTTATAGAGACTTAACTTTAAGTCATTTTCTGTATCTGAAAATACGAGGTTAGCGCGCAGTGGTTAGAGTAGCAATTAATGGTTTTGGGCGAATTGGCCGGAACTTCCTACGGTGTTGGTTGACACGCGAAAACAGCAATCTAGAACTGGTTGCCGTCAACAACACATCCGATCCTCGGATCAATACACATCTGTTGAAGTACGACTCTTTGCTCGGTCGGCTAGATGCAGATATCTCATATGATGCCGACACCATGACTGTGAACGGCAACGTTATTAAGTGCTACTCGGACCGCAATCCTAGCAACCTACCGTGGAAAGAGTGGGACATCGATTTAGTCATTGAGTCCACAGGCGTTTTTAACAGTGAAGAAGGCGCTTCTCGTCACATAGAAGCGGGCGCGACCAAGGTTTTGATCACCGCACCTGGAAAAGGTGGCCACGTCGGCACTTACGTCATGGGCGTCAACGATCAAGATTATGCCCACGACAAGCAAAACGTGATCAGTAACGCTAGCTGTACTACTAACTGCCTAGCCCCTGTAGTCAAAGTCATCAATGACCACTTTGGCATCGTCAAAGGCACAATGACTACCACTCACAGCTACACAGGCGATCAGCGCATTCTAGATGCTAGCCACCGCGACCTGCGCCGGGCAAGAGCTGCGGCTGTGAACATTGTTCCGACCACTACTGGCGCAGCCAAAGCGGTTGCCTTAGTTATCCCTGAAATGTCAGGCAAGCTCAACGGAATTGCCTTGCGTGTCCCCACGCCTAACGTTTCTATCGTCGATTTAGTCGCCCAGGTCAGCAAGAAGACAATCACTGACGAACTGAACGATGTGCTTAAGCACGCCGCTGAAACTAATATGAAAGGCATCTTGGGCTACACCGAAGAGCCTCTGGTTTCGGTTGACTTCCGCAAAACGAACGCCTCTGCCACGATCGATTCTCAGCTATCGCTGGTAATGGATGGCGATATGGTCAAGGTGATCGCTTGGTATGACAATGAGTGGGGCTACTCTCAGCGGGTTGTCGATCTGGCCGAACTGGTTGCGAGTAAGTGGGAAGGCTAAGCAGCCCTCTCCAACATTCAATTAATTCAGAAGCAGGGGCTCAGTGCGCCTGCTTTTTTTACGTTAGGCTTTTATAGCCAGCCTGCTACACACGCTTGGTTGATAGCTCACTACCGATTTACACCACTAACTTACTTCTGTGCCTAGTTCTGTTTTTTCGTTAGAAAAACGCTTGTTTTCACCTGCAGTCTCGGCGGTGGATGCCGTACCGCTGATCTTTGCGTTTCCGAATGAATACAGCGTCGGTATCACCAGCTTGGGCTATCAAGTGGTGTGGTCGATTCTGGCCCAAAGAGCTGATATTGAAGTGAGTCGTCTGTTTACAGATGTGCGTGAGTCACTGCCCGCTAGTGCAGAGCTGATGGGATTCTCTCTGTCTTGGGAGCTCGACTATGTCAATGTGCTAGATCTGCTAGAAGATCAGCACATTCCACTTAGAGCCCAAGCTAGAACAGGTGCTCACCCTCTAGTGTTTGGTGGTGGTCCAGTGTTAACGGCTAATCCAGAGCCGTTTGCTGCCTTTTTTGATGTGATTTTGCTAGGCGATGGCGAGACCCTGCTACATGATTTTCTAGACGAATATCACCGGGTACGCCATGCCGATCGCTCAGCTCAGCTCAAGGCGCTAGCTCAGGTACCGGGTGTTTACGTGCCTGAGCTCTATGCGGTGACTTATGTTGATAGCTCAGGGCCGATCGCTTCTATTTCGCCTATCGATGATGATGTGCCCGCCATCGTCAAAAAGCAGACTTATCGAGGGAATGTGCTATCGGCTTCGACAGTCGTCACAGAGAAGGCGGCTTGGGAAAACATCTTTATGGTGGAAGTAGTACGTAGCTGCCCGGAGATGTGTCGGTTCTGTCTGGCGAGCTATCTGACTCTACCGTTTCGAGCGGCCAGCATTGAAGCGTCGCTGATGCCGGCAATTGAGCGAGGCTTAAAAGCAACTAAACGGCTAGGACTGCTGGGCGCATCGATTACGCAGCATCCCGAGTTTGAATTGCTTTTGGACTATCTCAATCAGCCTCAGTACGATGATGTGAGGCTAAGTATGTCGTCGGTGCGGACAAATACGGTGAACCAAAAGCTAGCCGAAACGTTGGTCACCCATGGCTCTAAGTCAATCACAATTGCTATCGAAAGCGGCTCTCAGAAGGTGCGCGATATCATCAATAAAAAGCTAGATACCGATGAGATCAAAGTCGCAGCGCAGCAGGCCAAGTCGGGTGGTCTAACGTCGTTAAAGCTGTACGGCATGGCCGGAGTGCCAGGAGAAGATGAGGAAGATCTGGCCCAGACAGCGGCGCTGATAATCGAGCTCAAAAAGCAGGTTCCCGGTCTACGACTGACGCTAGGATGCAGTACGTTCGTGCCTAAGAGCCATACGCCGTTTCAGTGGTACGGCGTTAATCCACAGGCAGATAAGCGGCTAAAGTTTTTGCGTAAGCAGCTTAAACCTTGCGGCATTGACTTTCGACCAGAGAGCTATAGCTGGTCAGTTATTCAGGCGTTGATTTCGAGAGGCGATCGCAGACTAGCTGACTTGTTGGAGCTAACGCGAGGCTATGGCGACACCTTGGGCAGTTACCGACGGGCGTTCAAGGCGCTAAAAGGAACGTTGCCGCCGCTAGATTTTTATGTGCATGAGCTGTGGCCACTCGATCAGGTTTTGCCTTGGGATCATTTAGAAGGGCCTTTGCCGAAAGCCACTTTAGTGAACCATCTAGCAGAGGCCCGAACCCACATGGTCACTTCTCGCCAGATTCTGAGCGGCTGACTCTTTCGGATGAGGATAAAAGACAGCGTTATCGGGCAAAGCAGCGTTGCCGCCACGATGAACGCAATAGCTTCAAAATCCATAGCGGCGTCTTCATCTTCTATGAACGCATCGAGTACAAAGAAGAAAGTGAGGCTAGCCATAGCCGAATACGTAATAACCATTAGGTTCAAACTTGTAATAACCATTAGGTTCGAGTTCTTGACAATTTAGTTCAGATACAAGGGCGGTTGGTGGAGCTAAGCGAGAGAGGTGTGTGGCCTACAGAGCTCTCTATAACTACGCTTTGAAACTATATTCTAGGTACTGCTTAGTCAAATCTACACAGATAAGCCGTATGAATAAGCACGTTGCATACTTATAAGGTAACGGAAGAATATAAAAGTATGGTCTGTAAAAGGTCAGTAGAGCGTATTGGATCACTGACAAAGCGTAAAGCTTCTAAGAAGTGGTCTCTGCTAGCAGCGCTTCTTCGTTAGCCTGGGATGCCTGCATACGTGACTTTTGACCTGACTTTTGATCTAGCGGTTTTTGATCTGGTTTTTGTGTTTCTGTCTTTTGCAGGTGGGCCTGGGCCGTCTGTAGGCGCTGGGCTGCCTGGTTTGGCAAAAGTCCAGTTACATCAACTTCCGGGACAGGGCGATCGCGCTTTTCAAGCCCGTAGCGATAGGTGCGATCATAATAATCGAGCGTAATCGAGACGGCAGTAGCTAAATCACCCACTTGAATGGCAGCGATCGCAGCTTGTGTTCTCTGGCCGCCTAGCCGTTTGCGAATGCGCTCGGTAGCGGCGATCAGATCGGCAGAGGTCGCTTGACCATAGATCTCTACCAACAGCGCTACTCGCTCTGCAGCCGGACGAGTAATCTCTATGGCAAAGGCCGTTTCCATCTGTTCAAATAGCTCGGCAGGTACCCGGCATGCGCCAACCCGACGGCTTTCTGCTTCTATCCAAGTGGGACGAGTCGGCGAAAATTGCTGCCACTCAAACGCTAGAACATTTTCAAATTGCTCAGTGCTAGGCTGAGGGGGCAGGCACAGGGCACCGTAGCTGCTGCCACGATGATTGGCATGACCTTCTAAATCAAGCACCTGTTCACCCTGCTCGGCTAGCGCGTGCAAAATGTCTGTTTTGGCGGTACCCGTCATACCGCCTAATAAAATTATCTGCTTGGGTATCGCCAAAGTGCTACGAACCCACTGACGAAAGCCTTTGTATCCACCTTGAAGCGTAGTTGTATTAAAGCCTGCTAGACTCAGCGCCCAGTCGATCGCGCTGCTACGCATTCCCCCCCGCCAGCAGTGAATTCTCACCGTTTTGTCAGGGGCTAGCGCTTTTGCTGCTCGAATAAACTCTCCTAATTTAGGCCCTACTAGGTCAAATCCTAGCTCTACTGCTTGTGCCCGGCTTTGCTGGCTGTAGCAGGTACCCACTTGAGCGCGTTCTTCGTTGGTAAATAGCGGCAAGTTAATCGCCCCTGGAATGTGGCCTTGTTTAAATTCACCAGGGCTACGTACATCTAGAATCGGACCGACCGCAGCCAGAAATTTATCGATAGAAACTGGGGAAGTGTGAGACACAAAAAGTATTTTTAATCACAGGTCAGCTCTTACATCCTACTGCTTTCATAGAAGCTGTGAGCATTGATAGAGAAGGGTCAGTTCCAAACAGCAGACTCTAAAGGTTGAGGCTACTGATGGGCCTCCCAATGTCGGCGCTGATAGCTCTTGCTAATCCGAGCGCCAGCCGCTGAAAAGAAAAACGCGCTCATCGGGGTGACCACAGGCACCCAGCCACCAGCGTGAAAGCACATGAGGCTGACTAGATAGGCGCTCAGCAGTCCACCAACGCCGAACGCAATTAGAATTGGCCCTTTTTGGGTGAGCACCATCAGCACGCTACCCGTCGCTGTTAGTGAGAAAATCCAAACAATCTCTGCCCACTCTGGCCAGTCCCACAAAAGGCGATCGCGGTCGATTACAGCCGACAATATTTGACTAGCTACCTGAGCATGTACTAGGGTGCCAGGCATTTTCTGTAAAGAGCTATCTACGTTGTATGGAGTCAAATATGCGTCTTGTCCACTGGTAGCCGTCATGCCAATTAGAACAATTTTGTCTCTCACCAGATCGGGGTCGAATCGGTTATCTAAGACCTCTGAAAAGCTGACAGTAGGCACCGCTGTTAGCGCAGAGCGATACTGAAGCGGAATCTGATAGCTCTCTGTTGCTATGTTTTGATAGCCACCAAAATTCTTGGACATGCTCTCAAACCGGGTGTCTGCTAGGGTCAAGACACTACCGGCAGCGGGCGTGATGCGCTCGATGCTCTCTAGATAGCGCAGGGCAAGTTCTGTTCCTAGAGAAAAGATCGGTAGGTTGGTTTGACGCTGACCTAGAGGGCTATCTGCGGCTAGGCCAATTAGCGCGCGCCTGACTCGAAAGTCTGGATCGACTGCAATATCGCTAAGGCTAATCTGTTCAAGGCTCAATCCTGCTGGTGCCAAAACTTCGCCTTCACTATTTCCTAACTGAGCGATTGTCACCACCTCAGGATGGTTCAAGCGCTGTTTGAGCGCTTCTGTACCTGGAGGATGCGGGACATCGTGGGCCAGATTTACGCCAATGCTGACGGGATTGTGCTGCTGCAAATTGTCAATTGCTTGGGCCACTAGCCGATCGGAAGGGGTTCTAGTTTGTAGCGATCGCAGGTCTTCTTCTGCAATCTCGACGACTAGCAATCGCTGGTCAGGCTCTCTATCCGCCTGGGCACCTACCCACCTGTCCCACACCAGCAGCTCAGCCGGGACAAACACGCCCATCTGACGGGCACCTAGTACAAAAGCGCTGGTCAGCAGCGTAGAAATTAAGACCGTCAGCCACTTTGCTCGGCGACCCATTACCCAGCGGATAATCACCGTCTCGGCTTCACTGTTCCAGCCGTTCTCAGTCATTCCCAGCGGTAGTGAAGTTCTAGCTGCTGCAATTTCACCTGGCAGCTCATCCAATCGATTTAAATCGTGCTGGACTTCTTCTACGCTTTGGTAGCGCTGATAGATATAGTGCCGAGTCATTTTTTCTAGCAGCGCACTTAGTCCTGGGCTAATCTGCACATACTGCTGCCACTGAGGTTCTAGGGTATCGGGCGACTCGGGCAGATCGGTGGGCGATCGCCCAGTCAATGCATGAATAACTGTCATACCCAGCGCATAGATATCGCTGCTATAGCGCGGCTTGCCAGAAAGCTGTTCACTGGGCGTGTAGCCTTGAGTGCCGATGCCGACTGTCAGTGTCGATTTCTCTCCGGTATGCAGCCGAGTCCGAATCTGTTTCACTGCGCCAAAGTCAATTAGCGCAATGTCGTCGCTGCCTTTACGGCGAATTAGATTATCTGGTTTAAGATCTCGGTGAATTACCCGGCGGCTATGGACAAAGCCTAGGACGGCCAGCACTTTCTCTAACAGCGTAATCGCCTGCGCTTCAGTAAATTTTTTCTTAACCCCAATTTCTTCTTCTAGTGAGTGCCCCTCTACAAACTCTTGAACTAAGTAGAACTCTTTCTCATCTTCGAAAGAATCGAGCAGCGCTGGGATGTGAAGATGAGACCCTAGCTTTTTGAGCGTATCAACCTCCGTTTGAAATAGTCGCCTCGCTACTTTCAAAAAGCTTTGATCTTGACTCGCTAGCTTCAGCTGTTTGACGACACAGAGCGCGTTTTGACTCTCTGCTGTAACATCAACCGCTAAGTAAGTTTGACCAAATCCGCCCGAACCTAAAATATGCGTGAGTTTGTAACGGTCGATTAGCGTTTGTCCCAGCATGTCTTCCCACTGCGGATCTGGTACGTATTTTACCCAGATATGGGAGGGGTAGCGGCTGAGGCTAGCCTATAAATTTTTGTGAGCTGACTGACTCTATCTAACCGATCGAGAGGGAAAAGCTGACTTGTGAGCGCCCGATCAATAGCGAATATACAGAGTGACCTGACCGTTGATAGTCTGCTCTTGGCCGAGGACAATCGTACTAGCTGCCGAATCCGCTAAGCGGCTTTCTGGTGCCACTGGGCGAGGGACCGGGGCGCTGGCAGACCCAATAGAAATGTTGACGATTTCTGCGGGTGAAAGCCCTAGAGAACTTAGCACCGTATCCGCCTGTTGCTGTGCATCTTCGACAGCGCTAGCCAATGCCTGCTGTCTAGCAGCGGCGATTACATCATCTTCGGCGACAAAGCTAATGCCGTTGATTTGGGTCGCGCCCTGGCTGACGGCTTCGTCTATAGCGGGCCCTGCCGCTGCGGTCGGCACTCTGAAGCTGACAGTATTAGTCGCCTGGTAGCCAGTTAGCGTTTGCCTGTTATTGGAATAGTCGTATCGGGGGTTTAGGGAAATGCCGCTCGTTTCTAGCCTTTGTACGTTGTCTTGCGATCGCAGCCACTCAATTACAGCCGTAGATTGCTCAGCCGCCTGCTGTTGCGCTGCCTGAGCTGTTCTTGCTTCTATGTTCACACCCAGTTCAACCTGAGTCAGCGTCGTCGGGATCGACCGCATCCCGATGCCAGTGACACTTAGCACCCGCTCTGACTGATGCACAGGGCCATTATTTGTCTGAGCCATTGCCACCTGCGAACGAACAGCTAAACCTACAACTGGAACCAAAGTCATCATCGCTAGTGCCATAGCCCATTTTCGATGACTTGATTGATTGGGCCGAGTTGACCAGAGTTTCATCGCAGATTTCCTCACTGTACCTTTTATCATTCGCTCGATGACTATCTAAGGAGCTTCTAATAAGCTACAGATAGCTCAATACAGAATACAGCTACTGGTGATTGGAAAAGAGCTGGTTTCAGTTTCAGTAACCTCTTACTTTTTATTACTCTTCTTTTCGCGCAGTAAGGCAATCCGCAGGCCAAAGGAATAAGCGACCAGGCCAGCAATAATGCCAACGACAAAAGAACCCACTAGTAGCGCCGCGCTTGCAGACATCCCTAGGCTCATCCATTCGTGCATACCCGCCGAAGCGGAGGGCATTACAATGTCGTTGGGCAGGCGCAACAGCCAGCAGCCCACGTGAAAGTTGAGAGCGAAGATAGGAACGTAGGTCAGTGGATTACTGATCCAGGTGCCGACAGCGGCCATAATCTTATTGCCGCGAACTAGGGCGGCGATCGCCACTCCAATAATTGTCTGAAAGCCCAACAGTGGAAACGATCCAGCGAATACGCCAGCCGCAATTCCCCTGGCGATCGCATGAGGGCTGCCCTGCATTCTCAAGAAGCGAATATAGAAGTAGCGAAGTAGCCGCTGCCAGTAAAGCAAGTTAAATCTTTTCAGCACAGAATTCTTGGGTAACGCTCTCTGTTTAGCAACTCTATTCTTTGGATTCGGCTGTTCACTTGGCAATGGCAGCACCGGCCTTTCCATCAAGGCCAAAGATTCTTTACGTCCTCTATACTCTTTACTGACTGCGGTAGACTCTCGCTCTGCTGCTACAGTCTTACGTGGTAATAGGTCTCTACGTACATCGTCTCTACGCGCATCGTCTTCATGTACATCGAAGTCCGTAGGAGATAGCGAATAGCGTTCTCTCGATGACGGCAGCGAATTACCACAATCGGCAGCGTTGGGTTGTGGCCTCGAATTTTGCATGGCTGGTGGTGGATGTGTTTTTAGTCTTTGCCTAAGTCCACCAGGGTATACCCGGCAAAACCTTGGTGAGTCATAGCTTGAGGGCCTTTGCCGCTAGCTTCGGAGCTGGCTACAAGACAATGCTATTAAAGTGTTGCACTCTACCTAACCTAATGGCAGGCGGCCAAAGAGATATCTGTCCATCCACCCTACTTTACATCAGCGGCTCGAATCATCTACCGCGTGAACGATAAGTTTGTCGTAGTATCACGGAGAGTGTGAGACTACTTTATGCAATAGACCGTTGCTTCAGACCTTTGTGTTTATCTGACTATGCTGTATTCATCCGACTATGCCTCAGGAAATCTATCAAGCTGAAACCATCGCGGCGATCGCTACTGCCATTGTGCCTGAACAGGGCAGTGTCGGTATCGTCAGGCTATCTGGATTAGATGCGATCGCCATTGCCAAAGCGCTTTTCCATGCTCCCGGACATCAGCTTTGGGAAAGCCATCGCATCCTCTATGGACACGTTCACAGCGATCAAACTATCGTTGACGAAGCGCTACTGCTACTGATGAAATCGCCTCGCTCCTATACCCGTGAGGACGTGGTCGAGTTTCACTGTCATGGCGGCATCATGGCCGTGCAGCAGGTGCTTCAGCTCTGCCTTGAGCAGGGCGCTCGGCTGGCTCAGCCCGGTGAATTTACGCTGCGCGCTTTCCTCAATGGGCGACTAGATCTAACTCAGGCTGAAGGCGTGGCCGATTTGGTTGGGGCCCAGTCGCCGCAGGCCGCTCAAACGGCGTTGATGGGCATTCGAGGCCAGCTCGCCGGGGTCATTCGCCAGCTTCGCAGTCAGTGCCTAGACGTGCTAGCAGAAGTCGAAGCGCGAGTGGATTTTGCCGATGACCTGCCGCCGATTGATGAAGATGGCGTGCGATCGCGCCTACAGTCCATCCATCATAAAATCACTCAAGTTCTCGCAACTGCTCATCGAGGCGAACTGCTCCGGGCTGGTCTCAAAGTCGCCATCATCGGCCAGCCCAACGTCGGCAAATCTAGCCTGCTTAATGCCTGGAGCAAAAGCGACCGGGCGATCGTCACCAATCTTCCGGGTACTACCCGCGACGTAGTTGAGTCACAGCTCATCGTCGGCGGTATTCCGATTCAAGTGCTTGACACCGCTGGCATTCGCACCGCCGCCAACGAAGTCGAAAAAATCGGCATCGAACGCTCTTTGACTGCGGCCCAATCCGCTGACCTAGTCTTACTCACCATAGACGCCACCATCGGCTGGACAGAAGCCGATCAAACCCTCTATGAGCAAATCAAAAGCAACCCTCACATCATCGTCATCAACAAAGTAGACCTATTCTCCCATCCCCCATCCCCCATCGACGCGGCATCATGCTTTCCCTCGGCATCGGAGTGTGTTTCCCCTACCGTCTACACCGCCGCCGCTATCAACCACGGCATCCAAGAACTCGAATCTGCCATCCTCGCCGCTGTTAACGCGGGCAACCTCACCGCTGCTAACACTGACATCGCCATCAATCAGCGCCAAGCCGCCGCGCTCACTCGCGCCGAAATCGCGCTTACCCAAGTTGAACAAACCATAGCAAACGGCCTGCCACTCGATTTTTGGACAATTGACCTACGCGCTGCTATCCATGCGCTCGGCGAAGTCACGGGAGAAGAAATCACAGAATCTATGCTTGATGAAATTTTCAGTCGCTTCTGTATTGGTAAATAAAGGCTAGTGACCAAGGCTATGGAAAGAGCGCTGAGATACACTATACGTAATGCTTTTTCTTAATAGCATTTCGCCGTGGAGATAGCTCTATGACTGCTCTAATTCTACAAATGCCCCCCTCGACAAAGCTTTCGGATGAGCAGTTTTATGAACTATGTCGCATCAATCGCGACATTAGGATAGAACGCACAGCGAATGGAGAATTAATTTTGATGCCTCCTACTGATGGAGAAACAGGAACCCGGAACGCTGGCATCAATGCGCAGCTTTGGATATGGAACGAAAGTAAGGGGCTAGGTAAAGTGTTTGATTCTTCTACTGCTTTTAAGCTCCCCAACGGGGCCGACCGAGCGCCAGATGCTTCTTGGGTTCTGCTTGAACGGTGGAATGCATTGACAACAGAACAGAAAGAGAAGTTTCCACCCATCTGTCCTCACTTTGTAGTTGAGCTGCGCTCTAAAACCGATCGCCTTTCAATTCTTCAGACCAAAATGCAAGAATATATAGACAATGGTGCCAGACTTGGGTGGTTGATCAACCGAAAAGATAGCCAGGTCGAAATCTATCGTCCCCGTCAGGAAGTGAAAGTCCTAAACAGTCCTTCGTCCGTCTCGGGGGAATCTGTGCTTCCAGGTTTTGAATTGAAGCTAAAAGGTATTCTTTAGTTTTTGCTGATTGCAATTTGTTCTTTCCATAAGTGGTTTTCAGTTTTTCCTTATGCTACGTCTTACAGAAGTCAAGCTGCCTTTAGATCATACTGAAGCAGACCTGAAGGGAGCTATCCTTCAAAAGCTTAAAATTAGCGCCGTCGATCTAAAAGATTTCTCAATCTTTAAACGTAGCTACGATGCTAGAAAGAAGAACGCAATCTCACTGGTATATGCGCTCGATATTGAAACGCCAAAGCAAAAGCAGCTACTCAAGAAGTTCAAAAAGACGGGCCGAGTATCCCCAACGCCTGATATGGGCTATCAATATGTTGCCAAAGCGCCGAGTCACCTAGAGATACGTCCGATCGTGATCGGTGTCGGCCCCTGCGGTATGTTCGCCGCGCTGCTGCTGGCCCAGATGGGATTTCGGCCAATTGTGCTAGAGCGGGGCAAGGCAGTACATGAGCGATCGCAAGACACGTTCGGATTTTGGAGTAAGCGTAAGTTCAACCCCGAATCCAATGCCCAATTTGGCGAAGGCGGTGCGGGAACTTTCTCGGATGGCAAGCTCTATAGCCGCATCAAAGACAGTGACCATCACGGGCGCAAAGTACTACACGAGCTAGTCGAGAATGGTGCTGTTCCAGAAATCTTGTATATCAGCAAGCCTCATATCGGCACCTATCGCCTGGTTAAGATTGTTGAAAACATTCGCAATCAAGTGGTTGAACTCGGCGGAGAAATCCGGTTTCAGAACCGAGTAGAAACGGTTGAAATAGAAGAAAGCAAAAACAATCGTCGAGTGCGTGGCGTGACGCTAGAGAACGGTGAATTCATTGCTAGCGATCATGTTGTTCTAGCGGTAGGACATAGTGCTCGTGATACCTTTGAAATGCTGCATCAGCAGGGAGTCTATATTGAGCCAAAACCCTTTTCTGTCGGCTTTCGAATAGAGCATCCGCAGCCACTAATCGATCAGCAGCGCTATGGGAGAAATGCTGGAAATTCTATTCTAGGGGCCGCAGATTACAAATTAGTGCATCACTGTGCGAATGGTCGTACGGTCTATAGCTTTTGCATGTGTCCAGGCGGTCAGGTTGTGGCCGCTACTTCTGAAGTAGGAAGGGTGGTTACCAACGGCATGAGTCAATATGAGCGGAGCGGCAAAAATGCTAACAGCGGTATTGTTGTTGGCATCACCCCAGAAGAAGATTACCCCAAAGACCCGCTAGGCGGCATGAAGCTTCAAAGGCAGCTAGAGACCCGTGCCTTCAAGTTAGGTGGTGAGACTTACCAAGCTCCAGGACAGTTAGTAGGCGACTTTCTAGCGGAGAGGCCTTCAACAGAATTTGGACAAGTAAAGCCAACCTATCGACCGGGGGTACATCTATGTGATCTCAGCGAAAGTTTGCCAGACTATGCGATCGCCGCTATCCGCGAAGCCATTCCTGCTTTCGACAAAAAAATCAAAGGATTTGCTATGAAAGATGCTGTTCTGACCGGCGTCGAGACACGTACATCTTCTCCTATTCGGATCAAGCGCGATGACCGCTTTCAGAGTTTGAACACGTTAGGACTTTACCCAGCCGGAGAAGGCGCAGGCTATGCAGGCGGTATTCTCTCAGCTGCTGTGGATGGCATCAAAGTCGCTGAAGCTGTGGCGTTGAGTATGGTGGCGGCAGGCGAGTAGCGTTTGTTCTACTCAACTAGCGCTTTTGAGCTGTGAATCTAGCTGAAGATTCTTTGGCTGTGAATCCAAGCGCTTGAAAATCAAGATGTAGGCAGCCGGAATGAAATAGAGGGCTAGCAGCGTTGCACCCCCTAAACCGCCAGCGATCGCAATCGCCAAGGGTGGCCAAAAGCCCGTACTATCGAGCATTAGCGGCACAAAACCTACGATGGTTGTTACTGTTGTCGCTGCCACATGTCGAGTCGATTGCAAGACAACCTGTACCGTCGCCTTCACATCGCCCGTTCTCGCCAGAGAATCTTCTCGGAGTGCCGCCAGCACCACAATAGAGTCGTTGATCGCCAAACCAATTAGGCCCAGCGTGCCGAGAATAGCGGTAAAGCCAAAGATAGAGTTGAATAGCCACAGTGCCATCGCCGCTAGCCCCACCGCGCAGACGGCTACAATTCCCAGCAGCGCCGCGATCGCAAATGAATTAAACGATAGCACCAGCGTCGCCACCATCAGAATCGCTAGCACGCCCACAGACGCCAGCAGATTGCCGACTGCGGTTCCTCTAGCGTCTGCTTCACCACCATATTCAATTCGATAGCCCTTAGGTAGCTCGAAGCCACTTTCTTCTAGCTGCTGTTGAAACTGCGTCAGCACGGTATCCGGCAGGGCTCCTGCTGTGAGAAAAGCCTGCACATTGTTGACCCGCTGGCCGTTGTAGCGAGCAATCGTGGCTATATCGGGAACCAGTCCAATGCTCGCTACCGCAGAAAGCGGAACAGGATTTTCACCACTAGAGGCTAGTAAATCGGTCGAGGCGATCGCGCTCAAATCTCCTCGAACAGCATCACCTACGCGCACGCGCACCGGAATGTCTTCGGTATCTTCTAACAGGGAGCCACCGACTGCGCCGTCTAGCATACTGTTGAGCTGAGCGGCGATCGCACCATTGTCTAATCCCGTCCGCCGGGCGGCGACTTCACTGACTTGTAGGGCCAGCTTTGGCTGCACTTCGCTTAGGTCGGCGCGAGTATGAATTACGTTAGGAATCTGTGCTAGCTCGCCGCGTAGCTGATTGCCTAACTCGCGCAAACGCGACATTTCAGAGCCATAGAGTCGTAGCTCAATTGGCGCTGGGAAAGGCGGGCCTTGTTCTAGCTGACGCACCAACGCCTGAGCCTGAGGAAATTCAGCATCTAACTGCTGTTGCAGCGTAGTGATCGTCTCTCGTAGGTTGTCGGTGTTGTTTAGCTGAACCAGGGCTTGGGCATAGTCTGGCGCGTTCTCTCTAGAAGCAACCACATTGTAGAAAAAAGAAGGCGCACTTTTGCCCAAAAACCAATGGACATCCTCGACGGCTGGATGCTCGCGGATCAGATCTCTAGCCTGTAGTACTTGCGATCGCGTTAATGCCATTGCCGTCTGCGCGGGCATCTCAAACTCTATCTGAAACTGATCGCGGTTCGTAGGTGGGAAAAACTGCTGTGGCAAACCCGCGAACTGTACAAAGCCGAAAATGGGCAGTATCAACGCGAGGCCTATGCCAAGTATAGGACGGCGAAAAGTTAAGTACAGGCTATTAGCATAGGCTGTACTCAGGGTTCGATTAGAGAAACCGCCTTCCCACCAGTGACTAGCTTGGGCCGCAGCGGGTAGCGGCGCAGCGGGTGTGCCTGTTCGCGTTGGCCATCTACGATAGATCAGTCCAATCATCGCTGCAATCACAGTGAGTGAAAGTGCGAGAGAACTTAACAGCGCTAAAATTACTGTTGCGCCAATAGTGCCAATAAACTCTCCGGTGCCACCTGGTGAGGTAGCAATAGGCACGAACGCTAGTACAGTCGTCAGCGTAGAGGCGATCAGCGGCACCACTAAATGCTTTACCGTTTCGCTCACCGCTGCTGAAGGATGCAGTCCAGCCCGTAGACGAATTTGGACCTCGTCTACGACCACAATGGCATTGTCAATTAGCAGACCCAAAGCAATAATTAAGCCCGTCACTGACATTTGATGCAGCGGAATATTTAGCACTTTCATCGCGCCAAATACCATCAGCGTTGCTAAGGGTAGTGCTAACCCCACAATGGCTGCAGAGCGCCAGCCCAGCATGAACAAAGAAACAACAATCACTAGGCCAGAACTCAGCAGTAGATTACCGATCACACCGTTAAGCCGCTGCTGCACATACTGACTTTGATCTAGCACGGTTGTGAGGCTCAGCCCATCGGAGAGCGTCTCTTCAAACGAGGCCAGCACTTGTCTCGCGGCTTGAGCCCAATTGTCTACTCGAAAGCTCGATTCTACCTGCACGGAAAGGACAACGGCAGGCTTGCTACTAATCAGCGCTAGTTCCTCAGCCGGTTCCTGCACGGCTTTTGATACCGTCGTCACGTCCCCTAGCAGTCTTGTCTGCCCAGCCTCACCGACCCGAATCGGAATCTGACGAATTCTCTCTAAAGACTCTAAATTGCTATCAATTTCTAGCAGTAGCTCATCAGCATTGCCTTGCAGCGTCCCGGCTGAAACCTTGGCGTCACTCGCACGAACTTGCTGCGCGATCGCCTCTGCCGTCAGACCTAACCGCGCCGCTACTGTCTGATCTACAACAACCTGAATCTCTTCGTCTGCTACGCCAAACAGCTCTACTTTATCCGTACCTGGAATCGCCTCTAGCTGATCTTCTAACCCCTCTGCCACTCGCTGTAGCAGCGCAGCATTCACAGGCGTCTCCAAATCCCAGCTCAGCCCTACAATCAAGGCATTCGCTGCCACATCCGCATCTTCGTATACCGGATCTTGTGCGCCCGGCGGCAGCTCTGGCGACACATCCTCTAGCTGACTACGAATTCTTGCCCAGACGGGTGTAACATCGGCGACTGTATCTTTCAGCTCTATTTGAACGACAGAAATATTTGGGCTAGAGGTCGATTCGATGTTGCTAATCTCTTCAACATCAGAGAATTCCTCTTCTATCTTTTCGGTCACTAGCGATTCAACCCGCTCAGCGCTTGCCCCTGGAAAGAGCGTTGTGATCGAAGCATTCCTTTGAACAATCTCAGGATCTTCTAGTCTAGGCAAGGTCAAAAAGGCAGACACGCCCCAAACAACAATCAGCGTCAGCGTCAGAAACAGAAGCTGCCGATTCCGATAAAACATATTCATTGTGCTGCCTCGTTCGAGATTGGCTCGCTAGAAATAATCTCTTTGGAAATGACTCGATTATTAGAAGTCGCTTGATTAGAAGAGATATCGCTCGGAACCACCAACTGATCTACAACCACTCGATGAGTCCCGCTGGTGATGATGCGATCGCCTTCTGACACCAGCCCTCTTACGAAAGATCGCGCCGTCTCCCCATCGTTCTCAGAATGCAATAGCTCCACATCGCGCCTGGCCACCCGATAGGCGTCTCCATCTGCCCCTTCATCCGTTTGAGTCAGCACATACACAGACCACAGTCCGCGCTCTCCTGCCACTAGCGCTGTACTTGGTAGCCAATAGCCGGACGACGCCTGCTGCTCACTGACGGCTAACGTTGCGGTTGCCCCAATCGTCAAATCACTGTCCGGTGCAATCTCTAGCACTACAGTCACCGTTTGGCTATTCTCATCTACCTCTGGCAGTTTCGCGCTCACGATTGCTGAGTAGTTTCGCGACCCCACCTGCACCGTCTGCGATTCTCCTACTGCTAGCCGCTGAGCCACCCGCTCTGGAACGCCAATCTTCGCTTCGATCGCGCCGTTTTCTACTAGCCGCATCACTTGCTGAGAACCGCCGACCACCGATCCTTCATCCACTAGCCGCTGAGAGACTTTGCCTGAGAAGGGGGCATACAGCACGCTCTTATCTAGCGATACGTCAATGGCGCGAATGCGGGCATCTATCTGATCTACTTCGGCTGCTTGAGCGCTGAGCTGCTCTTGCCGAGTCCCGTTGCGTAGTTCTTCTAGTTGGCTTTGGGCTTGCTGCAATCGATCGGCGATCGCATTAGCCCCAAACTGCCTTTCATCTAGTTCCTCAGCAGAAACCGCCCCTTGAGCAAACAAATCGGCTCGCCGCTGCGCCTGCAGTTCCGCTAGCTCTAGCTGATTTCTCAGGTCGCTGACTGCCGCTTCTGCTGAGGCGATGTCTTCCCGGCGAGGGCCAGTTTCTAATTCTTGCAGCTGAGCTAGCACCTGCCTTCTTTGGGCTTCTAGCTGCGATCGCTGCGCTTCTAAATCTCGAACATCCAAGCGCGCTAGCGGCTCACCCTCACTGACCACATCTCCTTCGTCGACTAACAGCGCGGTAACCGTGCCACCTCGCTCAAAGCCCAACTCGCTGCTGCGCCGGGCAACCAGCTCTCCAGAATAAACCCGCTCTGTCGAATAGCTATCTGCGGCGCGCAACCGCATTGTATCTACGGGCAGGCGCTGTACTGTTTCGATCACAGAATTGTCATCGCCGGTCGAATTCACTAGCCAGATTGCAGGCACTAGTACCAGCGGCACTGCTAAAAGTAGCTTCCAGCTAGCAGCAGGTAGAGAAATCCAGCGTCTTTTCCAATCATCAGTTTGAGTACTGTGCAACTGGCGAGCAGAGGAATTGTCGGGGGTGCTTGAGTGGGAGGAAGTCGCATTCATACTCAATTAGTTGATATTCAACTTGTTGTGTAATATCTGGTTAAAGTATACTCAACATGTTGGATATGTCAATCCAGCTTTTATTGATTTCTTCCTAGAATAAAATGGCTCTATCGCACACTATTCTGGCGCTGCTTTCTAAGCAGCCAGACAGCGGTTACGACATCAGTAAGCACTTTGATGAAGAGCTCAGCTGCTACTGGAAGGCTACGCAGCAGCAGGTATACAGAGAGCTCGGCAAGCTAACGAAAAATGGCTGGGTCAATTTTGAGGCGGTCCCGCAAGCAGGTAAGCCCGACAAGAAAATTTACTGCATCACAGAAGGCGGCTGGCGAGAACTGACGCGCTGGTATACCGAGCCGACTGAGCCGACGCCTATTCGGGAGGACCTGTTGGTGAAAGTTTTGATTGGCCACAAGATGCCGCGTCAGCTTTTAGTCAACGAGGTGAAGCACAGGCAGCAAATTCACAGCGCTCAGCTTAAGGAATATCGCGAGATCGAAACGGAATACCTTTCAAGAGATAGTCTTGGAAATAGCGATCGCGATCTAGAAGCGCAGTTCAAATACCTCACGCTGAAGCGCGGCATTGCCTACGAGACCTCTTGGCTATCGTGGTGTGAGGATGTGATGGCGATGGTTAATAATCTCGAAGGCGAGGGCAAGAGTAAAGGATAACAAAACGGGATGTGGTCAAAGACAGATACCGTGCTGTTAGGTAGACAGTTGAGAGTGGATGCCCGCCCAACAGAACTCGCTCGGTGTTAGCAAGTCGGTGTTAGCAAGATTATTCGCTCTATACGCCGAAACGGTTGTTCTAAATAAAGACTGCTGCAGGGTCGGCAGCATCAGAATCAGTGGTAGCGAAATGACATTCAGGTGCCGCTGGCTGTTCTAAAGTTCTTCTTTGCCCCAATGAGATAGGCTTACAGAAGCCTTCATTACAGCAGTCCGTGCTTATGTCTCGTTGGTTCAACACAGCTGGCCCTTGCAATCCTGCCAAGCACTATATGCTGCCCTCGATGGATCGACTTCCCTCTATCAAGCGCCTCATTGAGCAAGATGGCTATTTCGTTGTTCATGCACCTCGGCAAACGGGCAAAACAACTGCCATGCTAACGCTAGCTCAAGAACTGACTAATGAGGGCGAATATGCGGCGCTGATAGTCTCTGTAGAAGTCGGTGCAGCTTACGCCCAGACTGATGCCCAGAGTCGTGAGAGCGCCGACACTGTTATTCTACGAGCCTGGAAAGATGCCGCAACTTTCTGGCTACCATCAGACCTTCATCCCCCGGACTGGTCTTCGCTACATAGTATTGGTCAAGCGCTTAGTCTTTGGGCACGTGAGAGTTCGAAACCGATTGTCCTTTTTATTGACGAAATCGACTCGTTACAAGACGACACTCTGCTCTCTGTCCTTCGTCAATTGAGAGATGGCTATCCTCGTCGGCCTGGAGCCTTTCCAAAATCTTTGGCCTTGATTGGCCTGCGAGATGTCCGAGATTACAAGGTTGCTTCGGGTGGGAGCAAGCGACTAGGAACAGCAAGTCCCTTCAACATTAAAGTTGAGTCGCTGACGCTACGAAATTTTACTCAAGCAGAAGTAGCTACCCTATATCACCAGCATACGGCAGATACCGGACAGTTTTTTACCCCGGCGGCGGTAGAAAAAGCCTATGGCTTAACGCAAGGTCAGCCTTGGTTGGTAAATGCATTGGCCAGGCAAATGGTCGAACAGCTAGCTCCCGACCCAGCCACTGCGTTGACGGTAGAACATGTCAATCAGGCAAAGGAGATTTTGATTCAGCGGCAAGATACCCATCTTGATAGTTTAGCGGCAAGGCTTAGGGAGCCGCGAATTAGAGCCATTATTGAGCCGATGTTGGCAGGTCAAGAGTTGGAAAGTGTTTCTAACGAAGATATTGAGTTCGTTTTGGATTTGGGTCTGTGTGTTAAAAGCCCACAAGGTGGGCTGGTGATTGCCAATCCGATTTACAAAGAGGTATTGCCTAGAGTGCTATCAGTAGTACCGATGGCGTCTTTGCCGCAAATTGCACCGACGTGGTTGACCCCAGAAGGCAAACTAGACTCAGAGGCTCTATTAACGGCCTTCTTACAGTTCTGGCGGCGGCACGGGGATCCACTGCTAAAGAGCGCGCCGTATCATGAAATTGCGCCCCATCTAGTAATGATGGCGTTTTTACATCGGGTAGTGAACGGCGGTGGCACACTAGATCGCGAGTATGCGTTGGGTGCTGGAAGAATGGACTTGTGTTTACGCTACGGGCAAGAAACGGTGGCAATTGAGCTGAAGGTATGGCGAGACGGGCGACCCGACCCTCTCATACGTGGACTAGAGCAGTTGGATGGGTATCTAGGAAAGCTGGGACTAGGCACGGGGTGGTTAGTTATTTTTGACCGTCGCGAGCAGATCCCTCCGATTGAAGAAAGAATAACAACTGAGCTGAGAGAAACCTTGAAAGGTCGTTCGGTAGTGGTGGTGAGAGGCTGATAAATATTGAGGCCGGACATGAGATGGTGACAAATGCAGATATGTTGTGGTCACACCAGACAGCGTCAATCCGTACTGGTTAACGGCGTCTTTAGCTATTAGACATTGTTCTCCACTCGATTACGAAACTTCATTCTCATCGCAACACACACTGCTACTTCAATAGGTTGGTTATTCTAGCGAATTAACCTAATTTCCGATTAAGTCTAATCTAGAAGACAGAGAATGTCGGGAAATATATGACTTCTGAAATGGCAGCAGAGAAATTTAGACAAGCGCAGTCTTTGATCGCTGTAGAGCAGTTGTTTGAAGCGTTGCCGCTGTTGGACGAGCTGGCCCAGGTGGAGCCGGGGTGGGCGCAGGTGTATGTGCAGCGAGCCCGGATTCGCAAGCGGCTGGGAAATAGAGAGGGGGCGATCGCAGATTATGCCAAGGCCATTAAGCTAACGCCGACAGCAGAACTATATTTGGCCAGGGCGTTGGTGTGGTTGAGTTTGAATCAGGTGAAAGGGGCGATCGCGGATAGTCGGCAGGCGATCACGCTTCGTCCAGAGCTGGCAGGCGGACATCGGCTGTTGGGCAAGGCGCTGGGATTGTTGGGAGATGGGGAGAGTGCAATCGCTGCCTACAAGCAAGCTGCTCGGTGCTATCTCAACGAGAAAGATAAAGAGAACGCGCAGCGATGCATCGACGCAATTGAGCCACTGCGCGATCTGCCTCCCTTTGTGCCTCCATCGAATCTGTCGCCTTCATCGGATCTAGCCAAAGCAAACGAAGGCAACGAAGAGACATCACCTTGGCTAGATCAGCTAGATCAAACCAGCGCTCAGCAGGCTGTAGAAAGCGACTGGTCTATACAACAGGCTGATACCCAACCCACAAGGAGCAACAGCAAAGGGACTACTCTTACAATCAAATCGTTTAGCCGTCATTTGCCAGTAGTAGAGGCTATGTTCAATGGCATTGCTAATTTTGATGTGGTGATCGATCGCAATGCACCCCATTCGATCATTACTCAGCGAATTGCAAAGCAGCTACGATTGCAGGAAATTAGCTATCAGTATGTGTATCTGGCAGATGGGACGCCGATGGAGCTATCGATTGCCCAGCTAAGATCGGTGGTAATCGGGACGGTGATTGTGCCGGATGTGAAGGTAGCGATCGCCCCTGACAATGCCACTGTTGTACTTGGTAAAGATTGTTTCAGTGCCTACAGAATTAGAATAAACGGTAATGAAATGGCGTTCACTCGACGGTAAAAAGAAAAGTTCTTTTGCTGCAGATATCATCCAATAGGGTTCGCGCGCTTGATCAAGCCATTGTTGATTGTTCCCGGCTGATTTCGACGGCAACTGTACCATCAAAGTTAGGGATAGGCGGCGTCGGTTTAGTCACCTTTACATTGATTTTCTGAATACGTTGATCGCTGCTCAGGGCATAGGTTGCCACAGCGTCAGCAAGACTTTCGATCAGCTTATATTGCTTTGTTTGAATCAGTCTTTTTGTTTCTTGAACAATCTCTACATAACTATGGGTATCTTCTAAGGCATCAGTTTTGCCAGCTTTTGAGAGATCGATGAAGATCTTTAAGTCGACATGAAACCATTGACCTAGAACGTTCTCTTCGGGTAATACGCCAAGATAGCCGAAAGCCTTGATGTCGTTGATGTGAATAATGTCCATTAAATTAAATATCTTTGTGGGTAAAGGCTTTGGCGTCTGCGCCTGTGTAGGTTGCAACAATATGCCCATCACCAACGAGCTGATATTTGTAAGTCACTAAGCCTTCTAAGCCAACGGGGCCGCGAGGGGGCATTTTCTGGGTGCTGATGCCGACTTCTGCGCCAAATCCGTAACGGAAGCCGTCGGCAAAGCGGGTAGAGCAGTTGTGGTAAACGCCTGCGGCATCGACTTTGGCCATGAAGGTATCAGCGGTGGATTGATCGGTGGTGGCGATCGCTTCTGTGTGCCGCGATCCGTAGGTATTGATATGCGCGATCGCTGCTTCTGCTGACTCTACCACTCGCACAGCTAATATCAGGTCACTGTATTCTGTTGACCAATCTTCTTCTGTAGCCGCGCTGATACCTGGCAAAATCTGACGGGTTTTGCTATCTCCCCGCAGTTCTACGCCTTCTGCCTGAAGGGCTTTGGCTAGGGTGGGCAGTGTATCATCGGCGATCTTGTTATGAACTAGCAGGGTCTCGATCGCGTTGCAGGCGGAAGGGTAGCCGACTTTGGCATCGACAGCGATGTTTGTAGCCTGTTCGATATCGGCGGCGCTGTCTACATACAGATGGCAGATGCCGTCGGCGTGACCTAGA
The DNA here is from genome assembly GCF_015207105.1 of cf. Phormidesmis sp. LEGE 11477. Classification (GTDB taxonomy): domain Bacteria; phylum Cyanobacteriota; class Cyanobacteriia; order Phormidesmidales; family Phormidesmidaceae; genus Phormidesmis. The sequence goes on along the minus strand of NZ_JADEXO010000015.1, from coordinate 50,814 downwards.
ACAGGGATTTTGGTGTTTGCCTGTACGTATTGAACAAACTGATTTGAACCGCGAGGGATGATTAAATCGACGTACTTATCAAGAGATAGCAAGGCGTTGGTTTCTTCGCGGGTGGTCAGAAGCTGGACAGCGTTGGGATTGGCCCCGGCGTTAGTCAGGCCCTGACGGATGGCTTTGACGAGAGCGGTGCAGGAGTGGATGGCTTCGCGTCCCCCTTTTAGAATGACGCCGTTGCCGGACTTGATTGCGAGGGTAGAAATTTGCATGACGGCATCGGGGCGCGATTCGAAGATGATGCCAAGAACGCCCAGGGGCACGCCGATGCGTTTGAGCACTAGACCTTGATCGAGTTCGCGGTGGAGAGTGATTTCTCCGGTGGGATCGGGCAGGTCGGCGACGCTGCGAACGCCTTTGATAGCACTGTTAAGTTTGATCGGGTCTAGTTTTAGGCGACCGTAGAGAGGCTTGGCTAGATTGCTGGTGAGGGCGGCTTCTAAATCCTTTTGGTTGGCGGTGATGATTTCGGGGGCGGCGGATTCTAGGGATTGGGCGATCGCACTGATGATTGCGTTTTTTTGATCGCTGGAGAATTGAGCGAGTTCTCTAGCGGCTTGTTGGGTTTGTTGAGCAAGTTCTGTGAGAGAGGGTAGGGCTGTAAGGGTGGAGGTAATCATAGGTCGGATGATCTAGGGTTAAGAGGCAAGACGATAAGAGGCTAGAAATAAGAGATGGGGCCAATAACATAAATAGGCTCCCTACCCCCCTCTTCTGCTGGGAGGTTTAATATACTGCTTGGGGCCTAGGCTCCCCAAACCCCCCGAAAGGGATAGTAGGTTGGAGTCCTACAGGGAGTTCGGTTAGCGTCCATATATTGTACAAGGCATATTGTACAGAGCGTTTTTTCGATAGAACTTACGCATTGGTAGGATAGCAGGGTTGTAATCTACCGACAGTGGACGTAATGCCTGGCTGAATAAGAGTCCCGGCTAAATGAGAGGGGAGTATCGACTATTTGTAGAGGACTTGAAGGTAGCTTCTATGTTTTTATGGTCTAAATTAGAGCCGTTATTACCCCTCATATCTGATGTCTGATCAAGAAAGCTCTGTTGTTTTCGATGAAGAGCGAGCGGCTTCCTACGACACTAGAGCAGCTAAGCTAGCTCCGTTGCGTGATACCCTTCACCTGCTAACGCAGCTGGTACTGTTTGATTTGCCGGCTGATGCACATATTCTCTGCGTAGGTGTTGGCACTGGATTAGAACTCATCTACCTCGCGCAAGAATTTCCGCAATGGCGCTTCACGGCGATTGATCCTGCGGCAGCGATGCTAGATACCTGCCGTCAAAAAGCTGAAGCACTCGGAATTGCCTCGCGTTGCACATGGCACAATGGCTATCTTGACTCGCTACCCAACTCAGAACTGTTCGATGCTGTCACGTGCTTTCTCGTTTCTCACTTTTTTATGCAGCGAGAAGCAAGACAACAGTTCTTCAGTCAAATCGCTTCACGCCTGCGCCCGCAGGGACATCTAGTCAGTGCGGACTTGGCCTCCGATATGACAACTCCGGCCTATCACAGTACGTGTGAGGTTTGGACGCGGATGCTTGAGTATGCCGGGTATCCGCAGGAGGATGTTGAAAAGTTCTTGGCCTCTCACGGAAAAGGAGCTGCCGTATTACCACCTGACGAAGTTGCCTCACTCATCTCATCGAGTGGTTTTGAGTCTCCTGTATTGTTCTTGCAGACGCTTTTTATCCATGCTTGGTATACCAGAACGTTAAAGGATTGATTGCGCGACGGCTTCTAGCGGTCTTTTATATCCCGAAAGCCACAGACAATAAAACTAACTGAGATCTTGCACCATTCTCAGTAAGGGTTGCATTGCGGGCCAAAATCTGGAAAAAAGGGCGTAAGAAAAAAACGAAGACGGTCATTACAACCATGCTTCAGCACGCCCAAACGCTAGTGTATAGCCTAATTTCTCTGATGCCTAGTGTCTATCAAAAAGCCAGTCTAAAAGCGGTTTTCGGCCTGTCTTTAGACGCCCAAGGTCATGCCTTGGGCGAACATACGCGGATCAAATCAGCCAGTGCGCTGAGTCGATTTTTCAATCGTTATCGTTGGTCTACCAGGGCCGTGATTCGGACCACCCGTGCTGCCGTGCTAGACCAACTGGCAACACATCCTGTGCGTAAAGATGTGCCTATGCGCGTATTGATAGATTTGAGCACACTGAAAAAAGCAGGCAAGTTTTGGCACTTGAGTACACCCACCGATGATGAGGACGCGCCTGAGCCTTGGGTGCGAATGCTCAATGGCAAGCGGGGTCTGCATCTGGTGGTACTCTACATCATCATTGGAGAGCGGCGTATACCCTGGAGTTTCCGTGTCTGGAGAGGCAAGGGACAACCGAGCCCCAATCGACTGGCCTGTAAGCTGTTGGCGAGCTTACCCAAGTCTCTGGTCAAAGGCAGAACGGTGATTGTACAGGCAGACACTGAATTTGGCACTGCCGAGTTTATCGGGGCCGTTCGTCAGCGAAAGTGGAGAGCCGTCGTCGGCATGAGAAACAGTCGATGTCTACAAGATGGCCGCAAGCTAAAAGACCTGCCGGACCATGCAAAGAGAGGACTACAGGTCTATCTCAATGATGTCGATTATCCACTGACGATTTCTTGGTTTTGGCTTAAGCGCGCTGACAACAAACGAGAGTTGCGCTTTGTTGCTTCGACTCATCCCTATTCTGCCGTTTATCTCGTCCGCTTAGGACGGAAACGCTGGGCGATTGAGGGCTTCTTCAAAACGGCTAAGCATCAGTTTGGCCTGCATTGCTTTGGGCAAGGCACTAAAATTGGCGTCTATCGTTGGCTGATTCTCTCCTTCATTGCTTATTTGTTGGCACACTGGATTGACCTCTGGGTTTGGCCGCCCGTCTTAGATTGGAAGGCCACTGCCCGGTTGACTCTAGAGAAACTTTTGCCCTCTGTACTTTGGACTCAGTTGCTCAACCAAATCAAGCGGGATGTCGATATTGCGACTCATTATGGCTTTGAAATAGTTATCCATTCTCTACCTGGAGCGGCTTATCGAGATTGGTGCAAGATCTGAGCTATAGTAAATAAGGTTGTTGCTTATAAGCATTCGCCTACAAGAGACGCTTTGTTCTAGAGAGCTGTGTCACCATCTGCGTGCGTGACGATACCTTAAGCTTGCGGAACATCCGCTTTAGTGCCTGCTTGACAGAATTTTCTGTAATCCAAAGTTCAGTCCCAATTTCTGCGTTAGTTTTGCCAAGTGCGACTAAGTTGGCGATCTCTATCTCACGCGGTGTCAGATGGTCGCTGGTCAAGTTTGTTGAAAAAGAATCCACGGGTGAGCTTTGTGCAGTACGTATAGCCGTAGTCCGTACTGACAGATGTAAACAAATAGCACTTAAATTCGCCACATTTTGAGTATTAAAAGCAGGCATAGTCTGATCGCGTGTACAGCCGACTGAGCCGATTATTTGGCCTCTGTGGATAATTGGCCCTGCCATCACATGCCAATGATCTAGGCGAGGACAAATCAATCTCCAAGCTTTTGGTGTTGTCACCATCTCTTCATGAACTGGCGTATGACGCTCTGCGATGTACCTAGCGAGCGGATTGCGCTCTGTAGAAAGAACAATATCTAGAACCTGTCGAATCTTAGGATTAATGGTCTTTTCCTGGTCAAAGAAAAAGATGCCAGAGCGTTTTGCCTCAAAGTACGCTTCAAGCTGAGGTGCAAGCTGCGATCGCATCTGTGCTTCGTCATCAATTTTCTCGATAGCTTCAAATAGCGGCTGTAGAGAGGTCATTGTTTTGCTTAAAGAGTACTCGATCGAGGTCTATGCCTAGCCGGTTGTCATCCCTAGTATAGGAACAAGACAACCGTTCCACTACACAGCAAGCAAAAAGGCTTAACCTATGTCAGACAGATCCATATTAGATAGACCCAGCTACGCGATTGGTCTAGTTTTTTATCCAGGGATGACGGCGCTAGATATTGTAGGGCCGCAGACCGTATTCAGCTCACTTCCTGGCGTTCACCTCTACCGTTTGTGGAAAACACTAGAATCCATCACAACAGATGACGGGATGGTCATTTCACCAGACACGACCTTCGCAGATTGTCCACCGCTAGACATTATCTGCATCGGTGGCGGCCTCGGCCAGAATGCTGTTGTAGACGACGTAGAGATCCTTGAGTTTCTAGCGAAACAAGGAAGCACTGCCAAGTTTGTAACCTCGGTATGCGGCGGCTCTGAATTTCTAGCTAGGGCAGGTCTGCTCAGCGGCTATCGCGCCGCTACTCACTGGACCGCACGTGAGCAGTTAGCCAGCTTTGGCGTTGAGGTGGGAACAGAGCGCGTTGTTGTTGACAGAAACCGGATAACAGGCGGCGGCGTAACCGCTGGTATTGACTTTGGTCTTACTGTCGCCCAAACGCTCTACGGTGAGGAAGTCGCTAAGATTGTGCAGCTTCTGATGGAGTATGATCCGGTGCCGCCATTTGATACAGGTTCACCTGAGAAAGCAGGGCCTGAGCTAGTCAAAAAGGCTTTGTCTTTTGCAACAGACAGCTTGGGTTTCAGCGTAGAACAGGGGAATTAAGCGATGACAATGAATACAGAAATTGAGCCTCCTACAGACACACTTCGTCTAGGCGGTGATCCTACTGATTGGAAACAAGGTGTTTTCTATGGGATGGCTATAGTCTTCAACCTATGTTTAGTGGCTCAGGTATTGACGGTTGGCGTTGCTTACTTTGACGATTCTGCTTGGTGGAACGTTCATGTTTGGCTAGTGCGTGGGTACAGCGGATTATCGCTATTGCTTTGGGCTGGAACCTGGTTTGTTCTACTGCCGAACAAAGTGCGATCGCTCTCAATGGGGATAGTTATATTGCTAGGGCTACAGTTTTGTAGCATTCACATTAGAACGCCCTTCCATCTAGAAGTACTTCACCCTTTAATTGGCTTCTCGCTGTTTTATCTATCTTCGAGTCTGGTTCATTCAGTTGCTCGCGATAAAGTCTTATAACTTCTGCGATAAAGCCTCTGTCTAGCTGCACCTCTTTGCAACTGCTTACAGTTACGTGTCAGCCATGATGAATATCAACCTCTAGCAGTAAAAACTCCAGCTTTGGCTAGTCCCACCGATGTTGCCTAGCTTCATCAACTATCTCTTGAGCCTCCTCTAGTGGAATATCATAGCGATCGCGCAGAAGCTGGGGAATGCGACTACAGTCACGATTGGGATCTAGCTTTGGTTGGCTAGAATAAGCAGGTAGTGCAACATTACATAAAAAGGGCGAAGGCTTCGCCTTTAATTGAAGCGGTTCAAGATTTAGAACTTCTCTTGAGTTAATAAAAAATAGCAAGGTACCGCTGAGATTCGCCTCACTAAGGTTGGCATTTCTGAGCAAGGCACTGCTAAGGTTGGCACCGCTGAGGTTGGCGTGTCTGAGGTCGGCTCCGGTGAGGTTGACATATCTGAGATCGGCGTTGCTGAGATCGGCATACCCAAACTCAGCATTGCTGAGGTTAGCACTGCTAAGGTTGGCCCCGCTGAGGTTAACGTATCTAAGGTTAGCTCCGCTGAGGTCAATACCACTGAGGTCGATACCGCTGAGGTTGGCTCCGCTGAGGTCAACACCAGTGAGGTCAACTCCATTGAGGTCGATACCGCTAAGATCAGCACTGCTAAGATCAGGCATATCTACGTCTCTGTTGGCAGTGCGGAGATTGAGAACCAAGAAGATTCCGCCTGCGATCGCTGCGACCATTCCAGCACTGCTGACGAGAATTTCGCGATGCTGATGAGGCTGAGGTCTACGCTCTAGAGATAACCAAAGCCAACATACCATCCAGACAAAGACCGGAGTGGCGATCGCGCCTGCTACCTGCCGCTTGCTGATCTTTATCTTTGGCTGCCACTGCTTTAGCCACTCCCACATTCTTCAAACTTCCTCGATGCTGAGTCCATTATTGCTATCCTACTGCGGGAATGCTCTAACGTTTATATATGCTTAATTATCCAGCTCTCTCCAGCGCTTTATCTATCGCCATAAATCGGTCAGTTAGAAGGAATAAACAATAGACTTAAGGCGCAGGAACTTACCTGAGTCACCTCGCTACCTAGAGAGGTTGTTAGAACAGGCTGAAGATACGATCTCGTTGCTACGTCTAGATCTAAGAAGTACTGGCTACTCAGACCACTGGCGCTCGCTACCTTAGCCGCTCGCTCGAAGAAGTCTCCAGAAGCTCTCGACGGTAAAGCTTTTTAGGATGAGTGTTTGGAGCAGTAAACACTCACTATTTCGCTAAGCAGTGTTATCTAGTTCTGATGTAGTGAGTCTTGACTAAGGCAGAACTCAACACCTCAGTTTTCTGATGCTCGAACGTCAGCGCCTCTGATAGCTGAGTGAACAAGGGAATTCCTGAGCCAAGCAATACGGGTACTGTTGTAATTGTCATTTCATCAATCAGATCTTCAGCTAGAAAGCTACGAATGACACTGCCGCCGTCTATATACAGATTGCTGTATCCTCTTGTGCCTAACTGCTGAACCAGCTTTCTAAGATCCCCACTAACCTTCTCAGCTTTGTTCTTTACCGCTTCAGGTAGCTGAGCCAGACTGTTGCTTAGAACAAAAACAGGCTTGTTATACGGCCACGTATCGAAGGTCATAACCTTCTCAAAAGTGTTACGACCCATGACGATTGCATCAATACCTTCGATGAAGTCTGCGTAGCCGTAGTCGTCGTTATTTGGGTTAGGTACTGCGTAGAGCCAGTCAAGCCCACCTCCAGGAGTAGCAATGTAGCCATCTAAACTAGTGGCTATGTAGACGCGATTGGTCATTGGCAGTACGCTACGTGGGCTGATTCTTCTAAAGAGAGTCTACTACAACGAGCTGCTGATTGACGGCGGCGTTCTACAAGAGAAAAGCCAAGCAACAACACCTACCTAGTACCTTTGCAGAAAAGCTGCATAATTGTAGCCTTCTATTCCTGAGCATCTAATACAAAGCTCACTGCTACAACAAACGAAAATTCGACGCACTGATGAACATAACAAACGAGTTTTTTCACTTTTAAACTCTTTTTAGCTTCAATTCAAAGCTCGTGTCTTAGAAAATAGCTCAACTCATCAAGAGATTAGGAGAATCTATGACTGAATCAAGCGTTAGAAAAAGACCTGTTTGGGTCTGGCTCATTTCTGTCCCCTATATTTTTCTCAATGCATGGTTTTTGCTCTCGGCCTTCCTATTTTTGTCAGGGATTGTTTCAGTTCCACCCGATTTGCCACCCGAGCTAGCAGCCTCTATCAACGACAAATTAACAGGTAACGCTCCCTTCTTCCTCATTACCCATAGCTGCCTTTGTCTAGCCGCTGCGATCGCTCTTGTTCGACTTCGAAAAGTTGCTTTTTACCTGTTTGCTGTCCTCTTGGGCATCAGTCTTTTCAATATCGAGATTGATGGACTTTCTGGTACTACATTTGACTGGATCATCCTAATCGCAATTTGTATCTACACTTGGAGACTTAAACAAAAGGGCGTTCTAAGGTAGAAAAACGGGGTGCTCTTTCCGCCGAGACATTCGCTAAATCCGCTGAATAACCCACCTAGGTCTTTACAAACTAAAAAATAAACTCAGCCTGTAAAGACGCTAAATGGGTTCTCTAATCTAGTGGGCTACTGGGCAACCGCTACTAGAGGCTTTAGCACCGCTCCCACCAGACAACGTTGTCAAAAACTTGTTGGTATCGAAGAAGTGTTCTACGGATTCAATTTTAAGATCGTCGTTCACTTTTGCAACACTTAGGCCAACAATTTCAACTTTTTCGCTAGTCGGTTGAGTCTCTTTGTAAGGGCCTGTGAAATATCCCCAATGTCGCCACTTGAATACGACAGCAGGTGGCCCTGCAACAACTTCTATTAGTTCCCAATGAAAGCCATCAGGAAAAGCCGTATGAAACAGGCTGTAGGAGGATTCAAAGTTTTCTTCAGAGGCGCGATAATGCTCCGAGTCCTTAAGAAAAATGTTGTAGGTTCCTTCGTTGATAATGTCTTGAGCAGTATGCGCTTCGCCGCCGTTGGTACTCATGCGGAACTTATCTACAGTTACAGAAATCCACTGCTGAGGGTCTGTTTTGAAGGTGGCCTCCATCTCAAATGTTCTCACTAAATTGTGAGCGATGAGATCTAAAGAGCCTTCTGCATGAACTCGCCTCTCTTTTGCTGAGATAGCGTTGTTGCGAGAGTAGTTAGGGCGATCGCCATAGCGCCATTTGACGCCAGCATCTTCCTTAATCACGTCATCTCTGTCTTGTACCCAAAGCGGCAATGCTTTAGCCGTGCTCATCCTGGTAGCTCCTGAATGTGTTTAATAACGTTACCAACGAACTTCGGCGACGTATCGCTGAAGTCTAACCAGCTTGACCGCTAGCTTTTGTCTATATCTCTTGCTACCGCTGAGGTGATTATGCGGCTTTTCTAAAGAGAACGTTAAGACTAAGAGGCTTCTGAGCGCTTATTTAACACTTGTAGCTTTCCGCACTTGCTCACTACACATAGAAAGGCTACACCTCTTGTTCTATAATGCAAAGTGCCATAACCCTGCGTCGTTGCACGGTACTAGAAAACGCGCACCAAGCTAGGGAACGCCTGCCAAGACAGCGGTAGGAACCCGCGTCGTCGTACGGCGCTAGGGAACGCCTACCCAGACAAAGTGCGTGGGCTATAGCCTTCGGCATGGCTTCGCTAGTGCCTTCTCGAAGAGTATGCATCCGCGCTTTGCTATATCTCTAGAGGTTGCTTCAAACCTTGACATGATCAAGTAGCTTTTGTTGTCTCCTAGCCTATCGTCTTGAGGAATGAAAACCCCTCTAGGCTATCATCGCCACTGAGCGCACTTCCGTGGCCTACAGAGTAAAACAGCAGGCGTTCGTTAGAGCAATCAACTCAGCTAAGGGTCGCGCTTAGAGCCGCTCTATGCCTTGTAGAGAACCCTGTTCGTCTAGCAGTAGCCAAACTTTGTCATACTGATGCGCCTGCTTTAAAGTTTGAGTCACTGCTTAATATCGTTAATAGCTGTTTGTCGCTTTTCAGTCGTTATGTCACTGCTCTAGATGATGCTTAGCTCATAAGAGATAATCTCTAAGCTTTGAAGCGAACCGAGCTAGGCAACGGCGATAGAAACTGCTGAGCGTAGGTACTGGCACCCCAAGTTCAACAGCGAGGTCTTGCCAGGAGTAGCCTTCTAACCGCTTAACTGCGATGTGCTGAAAGCTAGCTCTAGGATGATCAACAATGCTAGCCGCCCCAAACAGACCCTCAGGATCTTCTATCAAACAGGCTTTTACTTCTTGCGAAAGTGAGGGCGTTAGCTGTGGATTTAGCTCGCTAGGGTTACTTGAGTCTAGATACTCCAAGCTTAGCCGTTTAACCTCTCTAACATCTAGTCCTTTGTATGCAACGGGTAGATAATCTCTGCTGGCTTCGATAAAAAATCGACGGCTGAGTAGGAAGTTAATCCACTGCAAGACTTCGCCCTTTTGCGGGTTGTAGTTGTCGATGCGATCGCACACAAACACAAACAAGCGTTGAAGCGCCTCTGCGTAGATATCTTCGTATAGCAGTTGAAATTGTCCGAGACGAGGGCGGCATAGCTTACGCGACGCTAGTAAGGTGCCTATCAACTCAGTGAGAGCTCTTTGTCTTGCTATACTTGCTTTTGGTTCATTTTGAGCCGCAATCGCTAATCGCCGCAAATGATTGTCTAGATGAGGCTGTTCTAAACAGGTAGATGAGTTCATTGTTTTCATCGATTGAAGGACTTCTAGCGAAGAACAATTAATTACCAAGCGAAAGCTGAGAAGTTCTTCGCTGGTCTGTAGTCTTATTCAAGCGATGCAAGGGCTACGTTAAGGGGTAGGAAAAGCTATCTTGTGGCTGACTTAAGCTATAGAAAAGCCTGGCAGCATAACCATCAGGTCTTTATCAAACAAACCTCTAATGTAAGCGTGCCTGTGACTATGCGAATATCTAACCGCTTTAGCCAGCAGTCGATGACTTGGAGAACGTCAATCGGTTTCGTTGTGCTATCAACGCTGATCGCGATCGCGACAGGCTATCTGATCTCAATAGATTTGCTACCGATGCTCAGACAATTGAGTTTGCAGACGGTGGGGTGCGGTTTATTCGCGTATGGATGAATTTGGCGATCGCCATTGGCGTCATTTTGCCAGCCGCTGCTTTTGTGATCGGGTTTAGGCAGGCCATAGCGCGAAAGATATTTGGCTTTTACTCGCTGCTGCTGAGCATTCAGATTGTCACCGAACAGATCCTTAGTCAGATCTGGATGCCTAGTCTGGTCATTACAGTTGGCACGCTCTATACTGCATTTCGCGTTTGGCAGCTTTGGCAAGGGCTACGGCTTATTCACTCGGCTCAAAAGCAGCGATCTAGGCATAAGCTGTTGACCAGCATATTGTGGCTGGTGTTCTGCTTTTGGTTTAGCAATCTTGTTATGCTGCTAACGCTAGCCTGGCCAACTATTCTTTAGCTTTAATGTTGATCGTTCATCGTTGCTAAGACTTTTGTCGCTATCCTTTTGCCTGCGCCGGGTTTGCCCATGCGGTGCTTGCCATTTTGATCAATTAGCTGGAGGCGTTCTGGGTCTTGGATGAGCTGGGCGATCGCACTACCAACAGCATTGACCTCTTCTACTATCTGAATGGAAGGGCCTAGCATCTTGGCTTGGACGGTGGCAAAGGCTTTTGTAAACTGAGGCCCTTTGCCAGGGAGGGTGATGGCGGGTTTACCTAGGCCGACGAATTGCTCGGTGGCGGTGCCTGCAGTGGCGATCGCAATATCGGCTGTGTGTAAACAATCGCTGTAGGCGCTAGTCAGTAGCAGGGTAGCGTTTTGATGTTGGTAGGTGACCGGAGTGCTATCGGTGACTGTCCACTCGGTGGGAAGTGAGTCGATGAGTTTTTGGTGCGAAAGGCTAGGGGCGATCGCGCCGAGTAAGACCAGGGTCCGGTAGGGAAGTGCTTTTATCAGACTGGGTAAAGTTGCTAGTATGCGGCTCCAGTTTTCGTAGGCTTCGGGCTGCCGAGAACCGGGGAGTAACAAGACATTCAGTGTGGTTGGATTTTGTTCTTGGGGTAGTTGTGGTAGCGCGCCAGCGGGCGAGAGGTTATCCATCATCGGGTTGCCAGCATATTGAGCGGCTAGACCTCGCTTTGATAAATGATCAGCGGTAAATTCATCACGAACAAAGATGTTGCGACAGCGATGCTGCGACATCAGCCAGCGTTCCCAGGGTAGGTAGATGGAGCCGGACCAGCCTTCAAATCGACTCCAAAGGCCGCGCGATGGGTGCTTTCCTGACTCGTCTCGCAGCCAGTACTCAGATTTGGCAGTGCCCACGAAGCTATAGGACAGTCCGCTGTAGTAGGCAAACAACAGCGGCACAATATCACCTACCGCAAGGATATGGCGGTTGTAACAACTCTCTGATGAAGAGGTCTCTGGTGAAAAGGTCTCTGGTGAGGAGGTTTTGGCCCAGGTCTTGAGGGCTGAGATCTGAGATTTGGTCAGCGCTATCAGGCCGCCGCTCATGTCTTTGGCAAGCTGCTGCGGATCCCGGTTCAAAAATCCGCCTGAAGGTAGGATTCTGGCTTTGCCGATTATCGGAATATTAGCTCGATGGTAGGTGCTGCCTTCGCCGCTAATAGGCAGGGCATAGAGATTGATAGCAGGATTCTGCTGACGAATGGCGCTGAGGATGCGTACGGCAATCACATCTTCACCGTGGCCGTTGCTGATGCACAGCAGTTTCATAAAAAGAGACTTATTACAAAGTGCAGATACCTTTCCTTCTCTTTATCATAGTCAAAGCAATTTAACTCAAAGCGATCTAGCCGCCCCGTCATTTGTTCATGCCTTTTCCAACCAAGACTGATCCCAATACCGACAGCCAGTTCAAATTAGAGGTCGAGTCAAAAGCTGCCAAGTTGGAAGTATTAGAGCAGCATCTGGCTAATCGAGTTGTGCCCGTCGCGCAGCAGCTAGATCGTCAGCCAGATAGGCTATTTTCAGCCTTTCTAGAGCTGGGTGCAAAAGGCTGGCTAGCGCCGAAACTGCCTAAGGAGCAGCTTAAGAAATTGTCTGAGACACAAGCCCAGTCATCAGAGGCAGAGGCATCAGGATCAGAGGCGTCGAGGTCAAATAGCGAGAAATTAGATAGCGGGGGATTGGGATTAGATGGGCAAGAGTATCAGCAGTTTCAAAGTGCGATCGCCCGCTGTTCAGGGGCGCTAGCTTTTCTTCAGACTCAGCACCAAAGTGCTGCTAGCCTCATCCTTAGCGGTGAAAATGAAGCGCTCAAGCAGAGATATTTGCCCCAGATGGCGACGGGCGATCGCTGCGTTGGGGTGGGCTTTTCTCAGCTGCGCCGACAGCCTGCGCCTTTGCGAGCAGACCCCATTGCTGATGGCTATCGGCTCAGCGGTCAGGTTCCTTGGGTAACAGGCGCAGGACTGTTTAGCGAATTTGTCGGCGCTGCGGTTTTGGCGGATGGCTCGGCGGTGTTTGGCCTGATACCGCTGGTGACACAGACAGTCAGCGATCAAAAGATCACGGTGGGTGACCCAATGCGGCTTGCAGCGATGTCATCCATGAATACGGTCGCGGTGGAGATGGAACATTGGCTCTTGCCAGCCGCGCAGGTCGTCGCGCATAGGCCCAAAGGATGGATAGAGGAACGCGATCGCGCTAACCCGCTCAGTCCACTAGGGCTAATCTTGGGCTGCGCTGGGGCCGGGATAGACGTACTAGGACAGTCCTTAAACCGGCGGAATATAGATCACGATATTGCCAGTCAGCTTAAGCTCAAGCTGACCTGTTTACAGTCAAATTTGCCTGAGATAGCTGCCTTACCTATCAGTAACTATGCTCAAAAGCTAGCGCTTAGAGGGCAGGCGATCGCGCTGATGAATACCTGCACTCAAGCCGCCGTCATTGCCTCTAGTGGAGCGGCCAATACGCTAGACCACCCGGCTCAGAGGGTCTACGGCGAATCAATGGTTTTTAGTGTAAGTGGGCAGACTACGGACGGGGCGATCGCTACCCTAGATCGCCTGATGGCGTTTGTTTAGACACGTCGATAAAAAGATACACATACCAATACAAAGACACAGTTTTCTACAGCGACGAAATGAAGGGATGTAACGGTAATAACAACGCTGTTAAGAACAATGTTTTAAAGTATGAGTCACTGTTTTACTCTTCGGATATGCGGTAAATATAAAGACAATCTAAAGGATTTAATGTATGGATATTCGTCTTCTGCGTCAGTTTTGGTCTATCCTCGAAGCCTCTCGCAGCCAGCGGCTTGCCTCTCTAGACGACTCTAGTCTTTCAAAATGGATTCTTGATATCCTCAAAGCGGACCCTACTTTCGATTCGCGCCACCTGCCTACGGTCGATCAGTACATCCAGACTCGAATTCCGCTCATTCGAGATTTGGCCCAACAGGCTTAATAGCGCATTTCTCCAAAGACACGATTTTCTAAGCCATGATCTCTAAAGGCATAATTTAACGGCGGGTGTCACCACCTACACAACCTGCTGACACCTCTTCAAATCTGTCAAAAAGCTGAGTAGCACATATAGAGAACGCATTGATAACACATTTGTAATTTACGTCACACAATCGCCGAAAATCCTAGCCCAGCGGCCATCTTAGCCTCGTTCGCACAATCATATAGGTGCTGCCGAGACTAGGACCGTAGCCACAAGCACCGATTATCTCCGTGAAAAAGATGATACTGTTGAGCGCAATTACCGCCTGGTAGGTTGTATAGACGCACTGTGGTGTCTTTCGCTAGCAATTCTAGATGCGATCCTAACTGCGATCTCTTCTGGGTGCGATCAGCGATCATCATTAGATACCTCGGTTGCTATCGACAACTCATCAGGCCCGTTGAGTTCCTTGTATCGGAAGTGCGTGAATTGAAAATGAAAAAATGGAGTTTGATGCTCGCCGCGAGCATGAGTGTAATGACGTTGGCCAGTTGTGCTGCCCCAGGCGGAGACACCAGCGCAGCGGATGGCGATGGCGACGGTGATGCAGTTGGCAGTGCTGGTAGCCGTTTGCAAACCGTTTTGGACCGAGGCGAGCTAATCTGCGGCGTAGATGGCGGTATTCCTGGCTTTAGCTTTGTTGAAGCGGGTGAATATTCTGGATTGGATGTCGATACCTGTAAAGCAGTTGCCGCTGCGCTGTTCGACGACCCCGATCAGGTGGTTTATCGCAACCTGGATTCGACTGAGCGTTTTGAGGCGTTGAAAGGTGGCGAAGTCGATATGCTCGCTCGCAACACGACCTGGACAATTAGCCGAGACACCTCGGTTGGGATGGAGTTTGCGCCAACTACTTTCTACGATGGTCAAGGGATGCTGGTGCGAGAAGCAGATGGTATCACTGAGCTAGCTGGCTTTGAAGGCAGATCGGTTTGTGTAGAAGCCGGCACAACCACTGAGCTTAACCTAGCGGATCAAATGCGTCAGCTAGGCGTCAACTTTGACCCTCAGACTTTCCAAGACGCGGACGCGGCCTATGCAGCGTACGAAGCCGGTAGCTGCGAAGGGATGACCTCTGACAAGTCTCAGCTAATTGCTCGTCGCAGTACGCTGACCAATCCCGATGAGCATGTTCTGCTAGATGTCACCATGTCCAAAGAGCCGCTAGGCCCTGTCACTATCAACAATGACTCTGCCTGGTTTGATGCCGTTAAGTGGATAACATACGCACTCGTTGAGGCTGAAGAGCTAGGCTTGACCTCTGAGAACATTGAGTCGACTGTAGCCGATACCGAGAACCCTAATATCAGACGATTTGCAGGTGAGGAGGGCACATTGGGTACCGATATGGATCTGCCTAATGACTTCGCGCTTCGTGCCATCAGGCATGTCGGCAACTACGGCGAAATCTACGAGCGCAACCTGGGTGAAGGCTCCCAGTTCAACTTGCCGCGTGGTCAGAACGCTCTATGGACTGATGGTGGACTGCTTTACTCTCCTCCATTTCGCTAGGTCGCTAAACATAGCCAGATTATCCTTGTCTGTCTAACCTTTTCTATCTGACCCTTTTTATTTATAAGTGAGCGCAGGTAACCAATTGTTTTGGTTGCCTGCGTTCGCTCGTTTAAAGCCAGGAAGTCGGATCAAATAATACGTTTCGTATCAGGCCCAAGTTGCTGGTGCGAAAGGATTATGATATCCATACCAATTCTCTCTTATAACAGCGAGGCACTGCGCTGACAATAGCGCTGAGACTAAACAGGGTTGAGAATATAAGGCATCTGATTTTGTAAACAATGAGACGGAATGTCGTGTAGTTTTGCTGCATAGTTGCCTCTAAGTTGGGGTTAGTCTGGGGTGGCATCATCAAGCGAGTATAAACAGAACTAGAGACATAGAACCTAAAAACCTGTTAGGAATGCTGTCTCTTGAGATAGCGACGTATTTTCGATTAATTGAAGGCTATGGCACAACACTTAACCCAGCTTCTCTACAGCTTGCGATCGCTGCTTCGAGCCTATAGCTTGCGATCGCTGCTTAGAGATGAAAGATTCTGGCAGATTGCCTTTCAGATAATTGTGACTATTGCTGTGTTTGTCACTTTCTCTTATCTATTTGGTAATCTTTCTCAAAACCTGCGGAACCAGGGCACGGAGTTTAGCTTTAGTTTCTTACAAAATCCAGCGGGCTTTGGCATTGGCGAGAATATGCTGGGCTATGAAACCCAAGACTCGTATGCCAAAGTGATTCAGGCGGGTATCGTCAACTCTTTGAGACTGATCTTTGTCAGCATTATTACTGCGACAATCGTCGGGGTGAGCGCAGGCGTGGCTAGTTTTTCTGACAACTGGCTACTGCACAAAATCAGCCGTACCTATGTCGGCTTAGTCCGTAATGTGCCGCTGTTGCTACAGCTCGTGTTCTGGTACTCAGCCGTCTTTCTAGCAGTGCCGACTGAAGCGAACCAAATTGTTTTACCGAGTCCTAGTACCGCTTGGGTCGTCGCCAACAATAGAAACATCAGCGTACCGGGGCCGGGGCTGCCGGGTGAAGTTTGGATCGCGCTCATGTTGTTAGGGCTAGCACTTTTGCTGTTCGGCCTGTTGTGGAACTCTATTAACAAGTTTCGATATGGACGGTTTGCCGCCGGTATTGCTGGCTGGCTTGAGCGCCTGGGCGCATTGGCGGTCATTGTGGCGGTGGTGATCGTAGATTACTTTCTGCTAGCGAGTAATTCTGCAGAGGATCTGCTGTTCTTTAAGGGGGCTGCTATTGCCTTATTGACTAACCCAGAAGGACTTTGGGTGATTGCGATCGCGATCTTGACTGTGGCTATCTTCATCATCTGGAGAATTCGCCTGAAATCTATGGTGGAAGATGGCAATGACGGCAAGCTATTGATGGGCGTGATGATTGCGATTGGGGTTGCAGCCCTAGCCATTTTGATATTTGCCTTTAATTGGAACACCCCTCAAATTGCAGAAAATGGGCAGGCATCGGGTGGCTTAGAAATGTCCGTCAACTACGTGGCTTCGGTGACAGGGCTGACGTTCTATACAGGCGCATTTATTGCCGAGATTGTACGTGCTGGCATTCAATCGGTGCCGCGTGGACAGTGGGAAGCCGCTCGTTCAGTCGGTCTGAGCAACGATAAAGCCATGCAGCTAGTCGTCTTCCCCCAATCTTTGCGAGTCTTGATTCCACCGCTTAACAGCGAGTTTGCCAACCTGGCCAAAAACTCTAGTTTGGCCTTTGCCGTCGGCTACCCCGAGCTATACAACCTCGCCAATACCACCTTCAACCAGACCGGAAAGCCGATTGAAGTGTTTTTGATGATGATGGCGACCTATCTCACCCTCAACCTGCTGATCTCTCTCAACATGAACCAGCTCAACAAAGCAGTTCAGTTCAAGGAACGCTAAGCCAAAACGCTCAGGCAGGACACTCGACAAAACGCTCAGACAGGACAGGACACTCATTCATGACCAGCTCTAGACCGATAGAACGCGGTGCCCCCCGAGTCCAAAGATCCGGCCCGATCGCCTGGACTCAAAAGCACCTATTCAATAGTCCATTCAACAGCGTTTTAACGATTGTGCTAGGTGGCATCATCATCTATGCGCTCTACAGCATATTGACCTGGGCCTTTGTCCAAGCGCCTTGGGCCGTTGTTACCGAGAACTTTGCTCAGTACATGGTAGGGCTTTATCCGTCTGAGGCTTACTGGCGAGTCTGGACTATCTTGGCACTGGTCTTGACCTTGGCGGGGTTGAGCTGGGGGATTCTAGCGCGCAATCAACAGCGACTATTTTCTTTGCCTGTTCTTGTAGCGCTCGGCATAGCGGCGCTGTTGCTGATTGTTCTGCCGATGACTAGGCCCTATCTGGTCTATTCGCTGGGCAGTTTAGCTTTGTTAGCTTTAGGCGCGATCGCAGGCCAGCGGATAGGACGCAGCTTTTCTAAGGCCGCGCAGTTCATTTCCGCCGGATGGTTTATCTCTTACTTTGTGGTGCTGTATCTACTAGGCGGTAACGCTTTTGTAGACAGCCTGCTCTATGCCGTTCTCTTTCAAATTGGCTTAGGGCTGGTCGTCGGCTGGCAGCTTGCTTCTCGCCTTAGCGTGCCAGTAGTGACGCAGACGCTTGGCAGATTAGCGCTGCTGGCTATTGGCTTTTACGTGGGCTTCTACATCTTAGGAAACCTTCTCTTTCCTACTCTTAGTGGAGCACTTAGCCTGTCCGTCTTTTTGTGGGTGATGAGAGTCGTCGGTGTCCTCATCGGTGTGGGGCTGATCTGGATATTCTCAGAGCCACGGACGCTTGAGAACATAGGCAAGGTGGCGCTGTTCCTAATTGGTTTTGCCGCTGTATTTGTCTTGATGGGGTGGCTGCCGACCCGGCTCGGCTTAGAGTTTGGTTTAGAGTCTGTGCGGACAAACTCCTGGGGCGGCCTAACGCTGACTTTATTTTTGGCCGTCAGCGGTATTGCCCTTTGCTTTCCGGCAGGCGTTCTACTGGCGTTAGGTCGGCAGAGCAGGCTGCCGCTGATTCGGCTGTTCTCGGTAACCTATATCGAGCTGGTGCGTGGGGTGCCGTTGATTTCTATTCTGTTCATGGGACAGGTGCTGATTCCACTGTTCTTGCCGGAGGGCATGCGGCCAGATCCAGTTGTTCGAGCCATCATTGGACTGACTATTTTTAGTGCTGCCTACCTAGCTGAGAATGTTCGAGCCGGACTGCAGTCTGTGCCCCAAGGTCAGGGGGAAGCAGCACAGTCGCTAGGTTTAAACAAACCGCTGACGATGGCGCTGATTGTACTGCCGCAGGCGCTGAAGACGGCAATTCCGGCAATCGTGGGGCAGTTTATCAGTCTGTTCCAAGATACGACGCTGCTAGGCATTGTGGGATTACTAGAGCTGTTGGGCATTACCCGAAATCTGCTGGCCAACCCCAATTATCTAGGTGACTTCGCCCCGGCTTATGTCTTTATTGGCGCGATCTATTGGGTGTTCTGCTACGGCATGACCTATGGCAGCCGCCGGGTAGAAGCAGCGCTCAATACTGACCTGCGATAATGTTGATATTACTCGCTTAGAGGACTTTTTGTAATGACTCAACCTGAAATTCAAACGCCTGCTGTGCCCCGCAATTCTGTGGGCGCGGAGGCGGTAATTGTCGCCAAAGACGTGAATAAGTGGTACGACAACGGCTTTCATGTACTCAAAGGCGTGAGTATGAATGTCTATAAAGGTGAAGTGGTTGTAGTCATGGGGCCTTCAGGCTCAGGTAAGTCAACTTTTATTCGGACGTTCAATGCGCTAGAGCCTTATCAGGAAGGCAGTATTGAGATCGATGGTGTCCGCATTGCCAACGACATCAAAGACATTGAAGAAGTGCGCCGAGAAGTCGGTATGGTATTCCAACAGTTCAATCTGTTTCCGCATCTGACCGTCTTGCAAAACGTGACGCTAGCGCCGATTTGGGTGCGCCGATGGCCCAAGGCCAAAGCAGAAGAAATTGCCATGCGGCTATTGGACAGAGTCGGCATTGCTGAGCAGTCTTACAAGTTCCCCGGTCAGCTATCAGGGGGGCAGCAGCAGCGAGTGGCGATCGCGCGATCGCTCGCCATGCAGCCCAAAGTCATGCTGTTTGACGAGCCGACTTCTGCGCTTGACCCTGAAATGGTTCGCGAAGTCCTTGATGTGATGCGTAACCTGGCCAAAGACGGTATGACCATGGTGTGTGTAACCCACGAGGTCGGCTTTGCTAAAGAAGTCGCTGACCGGGTAGTGCTGATGGACGGCGGTGTTCTAGTAGAAGAAAACACACCCGATGAGTTCTTCAGCAATCCTAAAGAAGAGAGAAGCCAGGCGTTCTTATCTCAAATTCTGTAGCCTTTAATCTGTAGCTTTCAATCTGCGGTACTGACATTTTTCTTCTATCGCTTGACTGCTGTCCCCGTGGTAGGTTATTACGTGCGGTAAATCAATTGATATTGTTGGACTGCTCCAACGTTCTGCGTCTGTCTTGATTGGTGACGCCGCTTGATTTACGACAAGTACAACTGTGAGGAAGACTACATGATCACTCGATTCGGCAGCCGTCTGGCTAGATTGGCAACAGGAGCGCTAGTCGGTGGTCTGGCGATCGCCTTGTCTACCCCAACCGTCGCCAAAGCCCAAGCGGCGTATGGTAGCTACATCGGAATTGGTGGGGCTTTTGGAGATGGTGAGATCGGCGTTTCTGTGAACGGTCGCTACAATATTCTAGAGCTGCCAATTTCTGTTCGAGGCGCAGCCTTTCTCGGTGAAGGGTCCGCCTTTGCTCCTACCGTTTCTTACGACTACCCGGTCAACTTCAACCTAGACGTCTACCTCGGTGCGGGTGTCACCTTCGCCAGCGAGGGGTCTGTGATGGGCGAAGGCACTAGCTTTGTGCTCCAACCCGGTGCAGACTACGCCTTTACGAATAATCGGCTAGTGGTCTTTGGCAATGCGATTATCCCCATCGGCGGAGATACGAATACAGCTATCCAAGGCGGTGTCGGCGTTCAGTTCTAGTGTACTAAGCAGACGCTTTCCGTTACCATAATCCCATTATCTAGAGTTTGTTAATTCTAGGCTGAAGGGCCAAAAGGTATTTAGACATGCAAGAGCTGCGTCCGTTAGGGTCTGTCATCCAGGGCTCCTTGAGTAAGGGGCTGGAAGTGCGGCTGCATCCAGATGTGCTAGTCGAAGAGATGCGGGTGGGTAAGTTTCTGGTCGTGCAAGGCGTGCGATCGCGCTTCTTTTGCATGCTGACCGACGTCGCCCTCGGCATGGCTAGCCAGCGGATTGTCGCTAGCCCCCCTGATCCAAACAATATCTTTTTGCAAGAGGTTTTGGCAGGTTCAGGAACCTATGGGACAGTCGATCTAACGCCGATGCTGATGTTTACGCCGGACACTGATCCGACTCATGAAACGGATTCGAGTGCGCCGCTTCAGCTTTTGCCCGTCAAGACAATTCCTGGACACTTCAGCCAGGTTTACGACGCTTCAGAAAGAGACTTCAGGGCAGTCTTTGGCTGGGAAGATGACGTGCATCGGCGAAACTTTGCGATTGGTCAGCCGATTGATATGGACGTGCCTATCTGCATCGATCTCGATCGGTTTGTCGAGCGCAGCAACGGTATCTTTGGTAAATCGGGTACTGGCAAATCTTTTTTGACTCGTCTGATCCTTTCGGGCATTATCCGCAAGCAGGCAGCGGTCAATCTAATTTTCGATATGCATTCGGAATACGGCTGGGAAGCGGTCAGCGAAGGCAAAGAGTTCAGCACCGTCAAAGGACTGCGACAGCTATTTCCAGGACAGGTGCAAATATTCACCCTAGATCCTGAGTCAACCAAGCGGCGAGGGGTCAGCGACGCTCAAGAGCTTTACATCAGCTTCGATCAGATCGATGTAGAAGATCTGATGTTGATTAGTCGTGAACTGAATCTGTCGGAAGCGAGCTTAGAGAATGCCATTATCTTGAGGAATGAATTTGGCAGCAGTTGGATCAACAGACTGTTGCAACTGAGCAACGAAGAGATCCAAGAATTCTGCGAAGTGAAGATGGGTAGCAAATCTTCGATTATGGCCCTACAGCGCAAACTCACCCGCCTAGCAGAGCTGAAATACATTCGCAGTAGCTGCCCGCACAACTACGTGAATCAGATTCTTGAAACCATCGATGCGGGAAAGCATGTGGTAATTGAATTTGGCTCGCAGAGCAATATGCTTTCTTACATGCTGGCAACTAATGTGATTGCGCGGCGGATTCATTCTAGCTACGTACGCAAGGCCGATCGGTTCTTGCAGAGTAAGAATCCATGCGATCGCCCTCAGCCGCTGGTAATTACCATCGAGGAAGCGCACAGATTTCTAGATCCGGCGACAGCAAGACAAACCATTTTTGGCGTCATTGCTAGAGAAATGAGAAAGTATTTTGTCACTTTGCTAGTCGTCGATCAGCGACCTTCGGGAATTGACAATGAGGTGATGTCTCAAGTCGGTACAAGAATTACCGCACTACTCAATGATGAAAAAGACATCGATGCGATCTTCACTGGCGTCTCGGGTGGGCAAAGCCTGCGCTCGGTGCTGGCTAAGCTGGACTCTAAGCAGCAGGCACTGCTATTAGGCCATGCGGTGCCAATGCCCGTAGTGGTCAGAACCCGGCCCTATGATGAACAGTTTTATAGAGAGATTGGAGATACAAACTGGGCAGAGATGCCTGATGAGATGGTGTTTAGAGCGGCGGAGAGTGCGATCGCCGACCTAGGCTTTTGAGCTTTGCCAGCAAGAAGCAATACGACAAGTAAGCTAGGCTATCTTTGTAGGCTAACCGGATGCAGAACTATGCAAATAACTTTAGATCTACCAGATGATCTTGCGGCTCGGCTCAACACCGTTCAAGATCAAATCCCACAGATCTTAGAATTTGGATTGCGAGAGCTAGAAGCCAATGCTCAAGATAGGTTTTCAGGGCTCACTGCTGTCTTGGAGTTTTTAGCAGGTTTGCCTACGCCCGAAGAAACGCTTGCCTTGAGACCTTCTGCTGAGCTGCAAGAACAGATCAATCACCTTCTAGAAAAAAGTCGCACCACTGGACTTACACCTGATGAAAAGAAACTGTGGCAAAGATACGAATACACAGAACATCTTGTACGCATCGCCAAAACCAAGGCTTACATCAAGTTGAATAGTGCTAGCTAGCTATGAGCAGCACTTACATTCCGACGATGCTAAGAAAGCAGGTACATGAGCGCGCAATCGGCTACTGCGAATATTGTCTTGTGCCTGAGAAGTTGTCGCTCATACCTTTCTCCATAGACCACATCATCGCAGAAAAGCACGGTGGGCTCACCAAGATCGATAACTTAGCGCTTTCATGTTCTGTCTGTAATCAGTACAAAGGTAGCGACATTGCCTCTATCGATCCTCAAACAGGCAAACTCTGCCCATTCTATAACCCGCGTATTGATGTATGGCAGGAGCACTTCTCGCTGCATAGTGGTTCACTATTACCTCTATCTGCAAGAGGGCGAGTAACAGCAAAAATTCTCAGACTGAATCGTGCGGAGCTTATAGAAGAAAGGCGCTTACTCATCGAAGCGAACCTGTTGCATCCGATCACCGGAGTAAATGAGGAATAGCTATCTCTTAGCACTCTGTCATCGAAACCGTGGTTGACCAGCTTAAGAACATCGATACTTGATGGGTATGCCCCACGACCTTTGAAGCATGAAGTTGCTGATTGCGATCGTTATACGCCGCTTATTTCCTCTAGACATGAGCATTCAAGATTCTTGGAACCTAACCAGAAGACATTTAGATTCTGCATCAGCATGCCTACCTGCTGCGTTAGTACCTGGTGAGGATGGCGGTACTCTAGCCCGATACAGGAATTGGCTTGAGCATAATGAACTTGAGTTTGCATTAGACGAATTGATTGACCTTGGGGATGCAAATCCTGTACCCGTAAACTTTTGGCACAATTTGCTTGATGCTGCGTACAACATGGGCTTAGCCAAGCAATCTGTAGAAATTGAATATCGAATAGATCTGTAAGGAGCTCCTATAACTGCATTTTTGCTAGATAAGCAAAAAAAAGGAGAGCCGCGTTGGGCTCTCCCTACCATCAGGGTGCATCTACATGTATCTATTATGACACAAGGGGGTGAGGGGTGTAACCCCCTCTACGCTTCAATCAAAGGATTTTGCGTCCGTACTCTAGAATTTAGGCCAAAAATTCAATTCTTTAGGACGCAATATTAGCTGCTGAGCTTTTTGCCCAAAAGCTGATTAGTCAGCTTTGGATCGGCTCTGCCCCCGGTGCGCTTCATCACCTGACCGACAAAGAAACCTTTGAGCTTGGTTTTCCCAGCCTTAAACTTAGCAAGCTCGTCAGGATGAGCCGCGATCACCTCATCAATCATCGCTTCGATTTCAGCCGGGTCAGAGATCTGGCTGAGCCCTTTACTTTCCACGATTTCTTTCGGCGAGCCGCCGTTCTTGAGCAGGGCGGGCAGCATATCTTTGCCAATCTTGTTGCTGATAGTGCCATCTTCAATCAGTTTGACCATCTCAGCTAGCGCTTCTGCCGATAGCTTGGTATCAGTGATGCTGAGCTTTTCAGCATTAAGATAGCCAGCAATATCGCTCATGATCCAGTTGGCGACGAGCTTACTAGAGGCCCCGGTTGCGATCGCCCGCTCAAAATATTCAGCCACCGCGCGATCGTCCGCTATCACTCCGGTATCATAAGCCGACAGTCCTAGCGCCTCCTCATAGCGCTTTCGCTTTTGGGCAGGCAGCTCAGGCAGCTCAGACTTCCACTGACTAAGCTGATCGGCAGTGACTTCAATTGGCGGCAGATCCGGCTCAGGAAAATAGCGGTAGTCACTAGAGCCTTCTTTTAGGCGCATACTTTTGGTGCGCTGCGGTCCTTCTTCCCACAGGCGGGTTTCCTGATAGATCGGCTCGCCTGCTTCTACGGCGGCAATTTGGCGCTCGATTTCGTAGTCTATGGCTTTTGCGATCGCGCTAAAGCTATTCATGTTTTTGATCTCAACCTTCGTGCCAAATTCCTCTTGGCCCACTGGTCGCACCGAAATATTCACGTCACAGCGCAGCGATCCTTCCTGCATATTGCCGTCGCCCACGCCCAGATAGCGAATAATTCGCCGAATCTCTTCTGCATAGGCCGCCGCCTCTGCCCCAGAGCGTATATCTGGCTCCGATACGATCTCGACTAGCGGCACGCCCGCCCGGTTGTAATCCACCAAAGAATATGTAGAGCCAGCCAGACTGTCACTGCCTGCATGCACCAGCTTGCCAGCATCTTCTTCCATATGCAGACGGGTCACCCCGATTCGCTTACGCACTGGCTCACCGTCTTCGATCAGCTCAATCTCTAGCCAGCCGTGCTCAGCGATCGGCAGATCGAACTGAGAAATTTGATAGTTCTTTGGTAAGTCGGGATAGAAATACTGCTTGCGATCAAACTTACTGTAGGGGGCGATTTGGCAATTCAACGCCAGTCCTGCTTTGACCGCGTACTCTAGAACTTTCTCGTTTAGCACAGGCAATACTCCCGGTAGGCCCATCGTGACTGGGTCTACATGAGTATTAGGGTCTGCGCCAAAAGCGGCTGAGCTAGTCGAAAAGATTTTTGTTTCTGTACTGAGCTGACAGTGGGTTTCTAGACCAATGACAGCTTCGTATTTAGTCTTTACAGGTGCAGCAGCAGTCATAAAAGCTTTGGGTGTAGATAGGTGAGTCGATACGTAGTAAGTACACCAGCAATTGTATCGCTATCGTCTGTGTTTAGCGTCGATACTGCAACATGCTTAATCAACGGATGCTAGAAAGTCACAAAAGTCATTTAACTGTTTGGTTACTAGCCTGTAGCAGTCCTCTAGCATGTAGAAGTTATCAGCGATTTTCTCTGGATCGAGGCGATGTGTGTAGTTGCTACGAATCACATGTCGAAACGATAGATACATATCAAGATACTGACGAGTCGTCTGGTCGATAACAGGTGGACGGGTGCCAGGCACGTCCAAAGTCATCTGGTCTAATAGATCCTTATGCCATTGCCCTGACTGGCTACTCACTAGACCTTCATCAACCTTATCGACAATTCGCTCAAAAGTTTTTTCCAGGCCCGTATAAAATCCATGCAGGCTTAAACCAACTGCTGTCCAGTAGACATCTTGCTTCGTTTCCTCTGCCAGCGCAGCCTGGCTTTTGGCGTAGTCGTATTCTCCGTCAATATCGGCTAGAGTTTGACGAATTCTACTAATTAGCGCGTTGTACTTCGGCATTGAAGACTCTTCTGAAATGAATTCGTCGCTTTGAGGGATGCTGTCTCCTAAAACCAGCCCTTTATCTCGAATATAAGCGCTTAGGCTGAGCGGAGCTTCTTCGATACGAACTAGATCGACTGCGAACGACCTAGAGTGGTTCATCAATGCGGCAAGTGCGCTGATGTGGTTTTTAGACGGGATATCCCATGCGGCTAGGTCAATGTCTGATTTCATGCGAATATCATTGACCGACAGCATAGAGCCGAACAGGACTACTTTCGTTGCACCAAACTTTGCCTTGAGGATGTCAGCGAGTTCTTTGGCTTGCTTTAAACCGTCTTGATGGCGTTGCTTTAGGCGCGATCGCCTCTCAACCTTACGCTGCTGCCAATGCGCCATATAGGGTTGATACTTCTTGGGAATAGCTTTTCGCCGCTGCAAACTCACCATAGGCTGCGAACTTAACCACTAAGAGCAGTATACCAACAGACCTCTATGGCAGTATTGAAATACGAGTAGTACAGCGCTGAGAGTCCGGCTCAAAAACCGCGAAAAATTTTTTGTTTTCCAAAGATGTCTTTGCAGGTGCAACGGCAGTCATAAAAGCTTCGAGTGGGGTTAGGTGGATCTATAAAGCGCAGTAAGTACAAAGGCAATTGTATCGCTATCACCAACGCTTAGAGCATATGCAGCGTGATGCTTAATCAATTGACGATAGAAATTGGCAAAAGCTGTTGAGTTGCTGAACTAGCGAGCCATAGCAGTTCTCTAGTATTCGGAAATTAGCCTCAATTCTGTCATGTTCAAGTTGATAGGCATAGTTACTACGCACAACGTGCCGGAAAGAGAGGTATTGAGACAGCGCCTTCAGCGTCTGCTCATCAATCACCGCAGCTCTGACCCCTCGAATCTCCACAGCCATCTGCTCCAACAGTGCCTTATGCCACCGCTCACCCTTTCCTAAATTGCCATCCACTTCCCTAGCGATCTGCTCAAAAATCTTCTCGAATCCAGTGTAGATTCCGTGCAGGCCAAGGCTCACCGCCATCCAGTAAGCATTTTGTCCGGTTTCCTTCGCAACGTTTAATTGCTCTTCCATTTGGGCGTATTGGGTCGCGATATGAGCTAGCTCTCTTTGAATTCGCGCAATCAGGACAACATGGTTATGCATAGCAGTGTAATCGCGAGACAGCTCGTCACCTTGAGGAACGCTATCGCCTAAAGTCAAGCCTTTGTCGGCTATATAATCTTTCAAACTGGGCGGCGCTTCTTCGATCCGCACCAGGTCTACGCTGAATTCTTCAGCATTCCACATTAGAGCAGTCAATGCCTTGATGTAGTCCCCAAAGGGAAGATCCCATACGGCCAAATCAATGTCTGATTTCATGTGAACGTCATTCACTGAAAGCATGGAGCCAAATAGAACCACTTTCGTCGCACCAAAGTCAGCCTTGAGGATGTCGGCGAGTTCTTTGGCTTGCTTTAGGCCATCTTGGTGGCGTTGCTTTAGGCGCGATCGCCTTTGAACCTTACGCTGCTGCCAATGCGCCACATAGGGTTGATACTTCTTGGGAATAGCTTTTCGCCGCTGTGAACTCACCATAGAGAGCAGTATACCAACAGCCCTCTGAGCGAGACAGATGCTAAACCGCTCATGTCATGCTCGAAATCTGTATCATAAAAGGAACACGGCTGTCCTTAACTATGGTTTCAGGCGGAACTTGGCAAAGTCGCGATACTTTATAGCACTATAGATAACCAACTTCAGTCATAAATATCTATGAGAGTAGACTTTCTTCGGTATGCATCACTCCTTTGGGTGTGATACGAGAACGGTGGCTATCTGTCTGGTATTCAATGAGACGTTCTTCATGAAGGGGCTTGAGCACTTGAGACTTGAACGCTGAGGGATTGCTATATTCGATCCAGTTGCAAAGATTATCAACGTCTACCCAATTTTTGGATGAATACAGAAGCACGAGGGCTTGATCCGCTTTTCTCATCTTTGGATTGAGGACACGTTTAGTACCATCGATTTCCCAAACAAGGGGATGCCTTCTTTCTACCAAAGCATCTACTTCTGCCTGAGCTTCTGTAAGTGATACATTATGAAATATGCGAATAAGCTCAGCCATTATCCAGCTTGCAAGAGACATAACAGCTTCAGCGTCTGCATGATTCGGGTTTACCTCAGCACCCACATGTCCAACACCTCGATTGTTGCGAATTTCGTACAAGTAGGGAAGAAGTCGGGGAATAAGAATTCGCAGTGAACGATCTCCTATCCGAGAAGTATCTTCAGGAATTCTCTCCAGTGCCTGACATGCGCTAACCATGTTTCGAGGTTTGCTAGCAGTCGTAGGGAAATTTCCTATGAGGACTCCGTTAACGATAGAGTAAACTACTTCACAGAGTTTGCCGCCATTGAGTTCTGCTGGCTCCCAACGATGCTCTGCATAGTTCTGAGTTATTCGCTTATAGCATTCAAATAGCTCGTCTCTTAGCGTATCTGGAAGTGCTGCAAATAGTCCCGATAGATTCATATTGTTAACTAGCTTTCTCCTTTATCAACTCTGCGGCTGCATTGAGGCCAGGATTAGTCAGCTCCCAACCCTTATCCTTCGAGCCGGTAATTTTGTTCCCTAAGTTTTCCACACTCTTAGTATGATTCTTTGAATCGAAACAGCCAAATTTCTCGCAGTAAGCTCTAGCATCTTCATCATCAAAAGATGGGTGTCCTCTTCCAAAAAGGGATAAGATGCCTTCCATTAAATATGTTGCTACCGTCTGCTTAGATTTTGTATTACTCTCTTCAGGAAGATCAATTAGTTCAACACTACCGTCAGCCGAGAAATGAAAGAAGTTTTCAAGTATTTCCATATCGATATCGTGCCTATTCATCCAGCGTTGTGCCTTATCGTTCAGCTCTGCTACGTCACTAACTAGTTTAGACGGAATGCTCTGGTCAGTAAGACTCTCAGACTTCTCATCTAAGCTGTCTAAGTTTACTGGCCAACTATCGTCTAGCAAAGCCATCACAGATTTGAGAACACGTCTTCGCTCAGTTGACTCTAACGGTTCGAGAGCTTCATAGACTTTCTCGACCACATTGACTATTGATTCTGACAAAAGTACCTTTTCCTTTAAAGCTTATGAATAGTACAGGAATATTACTATTAATCGAGCGTAAGCTCAATGATTTTGAACACCGAATCTTACAAAGCCCATCTTCACCGTTGCAGCAGGATTTACGCTTGTTCAGAAGCATCACTAGGCCGGATGGAAACGGAGGTAGCTTCGGCTAATCTGCTGAAGCGCAACCTCAATCTTCGTATAGCTGTTGACCTATCAGAACTTAAAGTTGTAAGTGAGAGTGAGCGAGCTGACATACCTGTCGGGCTTCAGGTCAGCAGCAATTGTATGCGCCTTACTCGAAGACTGAAAAAACGCTTGCTAAAACGAAGTCGTTATGAGTATACTTAAGAAATCAAATGAAGTGAATGGCCATTTAAGTCTTGAGTCAATCGGAGCTCTTCTATTCAAAGAAGAATTCCTATGTACCCTTAGTAAGGCCCGATGAATTATCACTTCCTACATTCACTGGAGGACACCATGGTTGCAACCACATCTAAGACTGCTTTCTATCCCACTCGGATTGATTTACCCCTAGACACCCGCCAGGCTGTCGCTGCCATGCTGAACGGCACCCTCGCAGCTACAACTGACTTGCGGACACAGACCAAACAGGCGCACTGGAACGTCAAAGGCAAAGACTTCTACCAGCTACACCTACTCTTTGATGAAATGGCAGATGAGCTAGAAGAATATAGTGACATGGTGGCTGAACGAGTCACCGCCTTGGCGGGTACCGCAATGGGTACCGTACGCATTGCCGCTGGCGAGTCCATTTTGCCAGAATACGACTTCGACGCGGTAGGCGGCATGGATCATGTAGCCGCGTTAGCCGATCGCTATGCCGCCTACGCCAAGCACCTACGCCAAAGCATCGACAAAGCAGACGAGCTAGGCGATCAAGACACCAACGATCTCTACGTCGAGATTTCTCGAACTATTGACAAGCGCCTGTGGTTCCTAGAAGCGCATTTGGTTGGATAAACGTAAGTTAGCGCTTAATCTAGCCTGCTCAATCTAGCTAGCTCATATAGCCAAATAGTCTTGGCAAAAGCGAGGATGTTCTTTCTATGGGCATCCTCGTTTCCTATTAGAATGCAGATACACAGCCTTTGAGCGCTAGACCAATGCTCACCTTTATCAATCCGAAGACTGACTTTGCTTTCAAGAAGATCTTTGGCTCACCCCAAAGTAAAGACATCTTGATCAGCTTTTTGAATGCGATTCTCTACGATTCCAATCCGACTATTCAGGACTTAGATATTCTCGATCCTTACCAGGCACCGAGAATTGAGGGCATAAAAAACTCATTCTTGGATATCAAGGCGCTGCTGGCTGACAGTAGGACAGTCATCATCGAGATGCAGGTGCTAAACGTCTTGGGCTTTGAAAAGCGAGTACTCTACAACGCGGCAAAGTCTTACTCCACTCAGCTGAAGACCGGTGAAGATTACACCTTACTCAATCTGGTTATTGCTCTGACCATCACTGATTTTGAGATGTTTGAACATCTTGACAAAGTAATTTCGCGCTATCGCCTGATAGAAAAAGATGCGCTGACTGAATACAGCGATGATATTGAGCTGATCTTTGTAGAGCTGCCAAAGTTTAATAAAAGCCTAGACGAACTAGAAGATCTCACTGACAAGTGGCTATATTTCCTCCAGTCTGCGGACGAGCTAGAGACGGTGCCCAGCAGCCTAGATCAGGTGAGCGCCATCCGGGATGCTTTTGAAGTTGCTCGCCAGAGTAAACTCAGCCCTGAAGAGCTAGAGATTTTTGAAAAGCGGCAGCAGTTCATTCACGACTACCGAAACTCTTTTCGCAAGGCAGAGCAGCTAGGCCGAGAAAGAGGAGTGGCTATAGGTGAGAAAAAGGCTCGAATTAATATTGCGCGATCGCTCTTAGGAATCTTGCCTGTAGAAACAATCAGCCAAACAACTGGGCTAAGCATCAATGAGATTGAAAATATCGAAGACCTAGAGGACTAGAACAACCGCCATACTACGAACGTTAGCGCCAGAAGATGCTTAGACAGTCCTCTAATGCTGTTTGTTCAGCTAAGGAAAGATTCGTTTCATTTGGCAAAAGACTCAATTCAGTGAGATCTAAAGTCTGTCTAGATTCCCAATCTGAAGCGGGGCTGTACGGTGGGGCGACTCTAGTGATGTGTTTGATGCGATCGCCCTCCGCCTGCCCTCGAAAGCAATAGCGTACTGTTATCTGCTCTCGTCTACTGATCAGCTCAACGCCGATTACTACTGAGCCGCTTTTGCGTAAGAGCAAAGTTACAAGATCACCTTCTTCAGGCATAGTGTAGCGATAGGTGCCCGCTGGCCTGGTTGAAAACGACTGCAACTTGGTCTGGTTGAAACAAAAACTTATTAAAAGTACAACAACTATTTGTTTAAACACTGGTCTCTCTCAATAGTCGACAAAGACAGTTGTCAAAGACTGGGCTACTAGCGCTGTCTGTAATGTTATGACGCCTTCAAAAGAACAACTTACTAATCTATAGAAAGGCTGATTTTTCTAAATTGGTTTCTTCTAGTATTACAGGGTCTACCAGAGGCTTCCATACTCAGAGGTTCCCCAATGTCAGAGCAGATAGCCACGACTTTGTTTTCTGAAAATTTCAATGGTGCTAGCGGTGCAACGCCTCCACCAGGATGGACTCAGGCTTTGCTTGAAGGTAATCCTGAAACTGATGAGTGGCGATTTGATAATCCAGGCGATCGCAGCTTCGTTAGCGCAGAGCCGTTCGACGATCCTGTCGCCATCTACGACAGCGACGCGCTATCCAATGATGATGTCGAAGAAAGCGCCGTTCTGATCTCTCCTACTTTCGATGCCAGCGACGCTCAAGGCGCTTTTTTGCAATACGACCAGTGGTATTTTGGCTTTACCGACCCAGAATATGACAGCCAAATCTACATCGAAACCTCGACTGACGGCGGGACAACCTGGGATGTCGCCTATCTCGAAGATGGCGCTGGACAGTTCAGCGGCCCTCAGCTAGTTGATCTAACTGAAACCGTCGCTGGCAGCGAAGAGGCACAGATTCGTTTTCGCTTCGATGGCGACTGGTCATTCGCTTGGGCTGTAGACAATATTGAAATCGTCGACTATCTGCCGCCGGGCGTGATTCTGCCAGCAGGAGACGTAGGGGTTAGTGAAGACGACGTGCCCGATCCTTTAAATTTTGAACTGGCGCTACAGAGTCGGCCTAGCTCGGATGTAACGCTAAATTTCATAGTAGATGGCGAGCAGCTTCAGTCCATCGACTCAATGACATTCACACCACAAAACTGGTCTGAGTCGCAATTGTCTGTTGTCAGTGCGGTTGCAGACGACATCGATGAAGGTGAAAACCAAATCAGCAATGTCCAGATTGAAGTGGTTAGCGACGACCCTGCTTACAATGGCCTTCAGCTAGAAGATGTTCCCGTTCAAATTACAGATAGCACCATACCCGGATTCACCAGCTATCGCACGGTAGAAGAAACTTATAGCAATCTAGAATCGCTGGCTGACGAAAACTCTACCCTAGCTAGTTGGGTAGACATTGGCGATAGCTACAACAAAGTCACACCGGGTGGCCCAGAGGGCTACGATATCAAAGCGCTACAGCTCACTAACAAAGAAACCGATATTCCTGGTTACGAAAAGCCAATTTTGTATGTGCAGGGCGCTATTCACGCCCGTGAGTATACGACGACCGAATTGGTGACACGCTTTGCAGAAGAGATAGTCAGTGGCTATGGCACCGACCCAGAAGCGACCTGGCTGTTGGACTACACTCAGATTCACATTGTTCCAATTCTCAACCCAGACGGACGCAAGCTGGCAGAGCAAGGGTATTCCTGGCGCAAGAATGCCAACCCCAATCCAGATCCAGATTTGGAAGCCGCTCCTTTTCCAACCTACGGCGTAGATCTAAACCGCAACTACGACTCTAGCTTTGGCGAGGTGCCTGGTGGCTCTAGCGGTAATCCTGGCTCTAATGTCTATCGCGGCCCTTTTCCTTTCTCTGAACCTGAAAGTCAGGCCGCTCGCGACTACCTGCTAGACCTGTTTCCAGATCAAAAGCCTGAAGACAAATTCGCACCTGCACCCGACGATACTACAGGCGTTTATCTCGATGTTCACAGCTTTGGCAATCTAGTCCTCTACCCTTTTGGCGATACAGAAGAACCCGCTCCCAATAGCGAGGGACTGCGTAATCTGGGCCTAAAGTTTGGCTATTTTACTGGTCTTGAGGGTGAAGCCTATGACATTCAACAGGCGATTGGACTATATGCTACGGACGGTACGACTGACGGCTGGGTGTACAACACCTTCGGCACAGCCGCCTACACGATTGAGCTGGGCACCGAGTTTTTTGAAGACTCTGAGTATTTTGAAAACACTATTGTGCCAGAGTTTACTCCCGCGCTTTACTATGCGGCAAAGTCAGCCTTTCGACCCTATCAAACGTCCGCCGGACCTGACTCTCTAGATGTCAAGCTGGATCTGCCAACTGTGTTTGCAGGGATGCCTGTCTCGCTCAACATCAGGTCTAATGCTACTCGCTACGACGATGGCAACCTGAGTTCCGAAGGCTTTACCGAAGGGCTAGAGTTGCCAGAATTCAAAGATATTGCCGGGGCTCGCTACAGCTTTGATACGCCTTCGTGGGTACCGGGTACAGAGCTGTTTGAGCTGATACCGGCTAGCAATCCGCTGGACGATACTGTAGAGCGACTGAAAGTTCCTAGAATCGATACGTCGGGGCTGACCCCTGGGCGGCATACTATCTTTGTTGAAAGTATGGCCGCAGACGGGACATACGGCGTGCCAACGG
This sequence comes from cf. Phormidesmis sp. LEGE 11477, assembly GCF_015207105.1. Lineage (GTDB taxonomy): Bacteria > Cyanobacteriota > Cyanobacteriia > Phormidesmidales > Phormidesmidaceae > Phormidesmis. Next base: position 17,386 of record NZ_JADEXO010000015.1, on the reverse strand, counting down.
CTGTTTTTATCGATGTGCTAGAAGATCCTACTGCTCCGGTTACGGGGGGCCCGAATAGGACGGCCACCGATGACAGTGACTTGCTAAGAGGCGATGGCGGCAAGGATGTGCTCGCAGGCAAGCTGGGTAACGATATCCTGCTGGGCGGTAATGGCAGAGATATGCTCAGCGGTGAGGGTGGCGATGATGTTTTGTACGGGGGGAATAAGCGCGATCACCTGCTAGGTGGCATCGGCAATGACAGGCTCTACGGCGATTTTGGCAACGACGTCATTCGAGGCGAGCAGGGTGACGATATCATCTATGGTGGCTACGGCAAAGATCAGCTATACGGCGGGGAAGATAGTGATACCTTTGTGCTGGCAAAACGAGAAGGGATCGATATTATTCGAGATTTTGAAGTCGGTATAGACTTTATCGGCTTGGCTAGAGATCTCTCTTTTTACAACATAGATGTTGTTCAAAAGGGTCGAAATACAATGATCCAACATGAAGATCAAACCTTGGCTAGGCTCTCTGGGGTGGCAGCGGTTGATCTGACGATGAGCCACTTCGTACCCGTGTGATGCATAGGCGTTGAGTGGTAAAGGCGATCGGAGAAGGCTCAGCTATCTTCTGTTGGAGCGCTATCATCTGGCGTAGCTGGGTCTTCACTGGGTAACAGCAGTTCTTCAACACTGTCGGGCTGATCTAACTCTCTAATGATGGCTGGACTAGCGCTCTCTTCGCCGCCAAAGATGGCCTGCAGACCTTGCTCTAGCGTCTGTGCCATGGCAATCCGATTTTTATAGGCGATAATGACTCTTGCCAGGATAGGCAGACGGTTTTGTTCTGCTTCTAGATAGAGCGGTTCTACATATAGAAGAGATTGTTCGATGGGAATGACTAAAAGATTACCTTGATTCGCGCGCGATCCCTGGGTATTCCAAAGCGAGATTCTTTGCGAGATATCAGGTTCTTGGTTGATGCGGGCTTCTATTTGTTCGGGGCCAAAGACTAGCTCCTGTTTGGGAAACTGATAAAGAAGCTGCCTGCCGTATTGTTGCCCGTCTGAACGAGCGGCAAGCCAGGCGACTAGGTTGTTTCTTTGGGCTGGCGTAAATGGACGCAAAAGAACAAACTCGGTGTCGTCTTCTTCTGGCAGCTCCATAATCAGGTAGTAGGGCTTCACAACCTGGGTTTCGCTAGCGTAGATTTCGTTGGGCGCACGCCACAAATCCTCTCGGTTGTAGAAGACTTGCGGGTCGGTCATGTGATAGGCCAATAGCTGATCAGATTGCACCAGAGAAAAGTCTTGCGGATAGCGGATGTGGGCTCTTAGCGTTTCTGGCATGGCTGAGAGCGGCTCAAACATAGCCGGGAAGATTTGAGCCCAGGTGCGAATAATGGGATCGCGCTCGTCGGCAATATAGAAGTGAACGGAGCCATTGTAGGCATCGACCACAACTTTCACTGAGTTGCGAATGTAGTTGTAGGGGTTGGTACCCGGATCGGCGTAAGGATAGCGATCGCTCGTCGTATAGGCGTCGATCATCCAGTACAGATAGTTGGTTCCAGACTCTTCGCCGGGCGTCGCAAAATTAGCGCCCGCATCAGCAATGACTAGGTAGGGATCTTCATCGAATTGAAGAAAGGGTGCAATTCTATTGATTCGCTGCTTGATATTGCGCCGAAACATTAACTTGGTGTCGGCGGTAAAGTCGTCAGTCAGCAGCATTTTCCAGTCGCCTAGGTGCTTGGCAAACAAGAAGCGCTTCCACCTCGGGCCGATGTTGATGCCACCTTGACCGTCGTAGCGGTTGTAGACATTCTCGCTGCCGCTAGGAAAGTCTAGCTCGGGCACGCGCGAACTCGGCATGACATACGTATTAGTCAGTTCGCCATAGTAGAGGCGGGGTTTTTCTACTGGAATAGAGCGCCGGACGGCTTCTGAGCTAGGCGTATGGGCGATATCCTTGATGAAGTATTCGGGTAAACCGCTAGGCCCCGCCGTGTTGACCGGGCTCATGGTGAAGCCGTAGCCGTGAGTGTAGATCAGATGTTCGTTGACCCAAGTTTGAGCTTCGGCGGGAACTCGTTCATAGTTCAACTCGCGCGCTGAGATCAGGACTTGGCGGCGACTGATGGTGTCGGCATCAGGGGTAGCAGTTTCGGCAAAGCTGTAGCGATCGACATCGGCGTCGGCAAATTCATAGTAGAGCCGGATCTGCTGAAGCTGGCGGTTGGATTCTAGCAGGGGCCGGGTATCCCACAGACGAATATTGTCGATGGTAGATTCGTTGGCTTCTAGTTCGGTGGTGGTGAGGGTACCTTGCGGATCGAATTCTTTGGCTTCGATATTGGCCAGATCGAAGGCGTCGCGGGTGAAGGCAATGGTGCGCTCGATGTAGGGAATTTCGCGCTGTAGTTCGTTGGGCTGGACAATCAGGCGCTGAACTAGCCAGGGGGCGAGGGTATTGCCAATGAGAGTTAGCAGCAGGTAGATCGCGATCGCACCCACTATTGGCCTAGCTTTCAATATGCCGCCGCTGATCCTCACTCGCCTAGTCAAAAACTTACCGCCGAGGGCTCTACCCGCCAAAGTCACGGCCAATCCCAAAGCAATAAAGCTCAGGGCTGTATTCACAGGTAGTCCCACATAGATATCGGTAAAGCTCGCGCCATAGCTAACGCCCTGCGGAGAATAGAGCAGTTCGTAGCGGCGAATCCAATCGCCCATAGCGGTGACAGCTAGCAGCCCAGAGGCGATCGCAGACAGATGTCGCTGCTGGCCCGAAGAAAATCCGGCAAAGCGTCCTTGACTAAAGGTATTGCCTGCTAGCAAGTACTCCAGCATCACCGCTGCTAGCATAAATACGAATAGCCCTGAGAGCCAGAACTCTATGAGTTCCCACAGCGGCAACCGAAAAATATAAAAGCTGAGTTCTTCTTTAAAGACCGGGTCGATTTGATCGAAAGAAGAAGGATTCAGCGCTGGCAAAACACGCGCCCATTCTTCGACGGCGATGATACTGAAGCAGAGGCTAAGAACAACCGCCACGACGCGCAATAGACTCAGTGGAAAAGTGACTAGCGCGATCGCACTGCCAACTACCAAAGCCAATAAAATCGGCTGAGCGATCAGATCGAGCACTAGCTTCCAATTCTCACGAAAGCTTAGGCCCAGCGGTGTCGGAATAGCTGCCCTTGTCGTCGTCAGCTCAGTGATTGCGATCTGAGCGTGATGTAATAAGTTGCCACTGATAGCAAAGCCCAGAAAGAACAGAATCGGCAGCAGCGTTCTTAGTCCGAGACCGATGCTGAGGTTGGCCTGGTTAGGCAGCAGGCAGTTGCGGTTGAACTTGAGCTGCTCAGCGGCGTTGAAATTGGCAAAGACAAAGCCCAGACTGCCGAACAGAGTGATCGCACCCAGTAGGATTTGAGTGCGCGATCGCAGCAAAAACTCAGACAAAAAGTCCAGTTCCTCAAACCACAGTCCTTCCGCCCAGTAGTACGTCGCAACATAGGCCAGCAGCAGCACCAAAAAGCCGGTAATCAGGCCGTTACGCCCAACACGGGCCCAGCTTTTTCGGCGTCTAGCCGGATAGTTCAAACTTCTATCTACATAGCTGCCCTGCGCTCGGCTCATAGCCTACTGCCCCCAAAAGTCAATCGCCCGATAGCCTAGCTCTCCCATCATATGCCGCAGCATCGGGATGCTTAAGCCCACTACATTCGTATGACAGCCTTCGATCTTTTCCACAAACATACTGCCCTTGCCGTCCGTCGCAAACGCCCCCGCGCAGTGCATCGGCTCACCTGTATCGATGTACGCCTCAATCTCTTGGTCCGAAGGATTAGCAAAAAACACCCGCGTCATTCGATGGCGCACTAAGGGCTTTCGTCCAGGCGCAATCAGCGCATACCCGGTTAGCAACTCACCCGAACCACCCCGCATAGACCGCCATCGGTCAATCGCTTCTTGCCTGCTTTCCGGTTTCCCATAAGGAACGTCATTAATCGACAAAACAGAATCGCATCCCAACACTAGCGCACTCTTGAACTGGGGTGCGACCATCTCAGCCTTGCCCAGAGCCAACACCTCTACCAGCTCTCGCGGATCGCTAATTACCACCGCATCTTCATCAAAGTTGCTAGGACAGACAAACGGCTGAATACCTGCTTCTATCAACAGATTTCGACGGGCAACCGAGGCAGAGGCCAGCACGAATTGAATATCAGCCATAAGCGTTTTTTTAGGGCGAAACGTAGGAAACTAGCGTAACAAGAAACAATGCAAAAAGACGCACTCACAGTGGAAGGAACTGAATGAGCGCGTCTTTAGTAGTCTTTGGTTTTTCCGAGCGTCTTTGGCAAAAGCAGCAAAGCAGCGGCTAAACGTAGCTACCTAGCAAGAGAGTATTTAGTAGACAGAGAAAGATGCCACCGTCTGCTTCATCGTGTCCTTCATCTTCTCCCAGCGAGCTTCGGGGATTGAAGCATTGAACGTATAGAGCTGGCCGCGTCGAATAATGACGCTAGCCAGGTCGTGACGCTGACCAGAGGGCAAGTTAGCAACGTATTCAAGAATGTAGTAGAGCTTGTCGCCAGCTTCAAAAGATTGAGCATTGACCAGTTCTACATTGCGATCGTCGGGCGCGAAAGAGGTGATGCTTTTAGGGTGTAGCCAACCTCTGAGGGCGTGCCCAGATCGGGTAGCGTCTTGCCACCAGAAACGGGGCTGATGACGACGCTGACATTTTCGCTAGCTCTGATGATGTCGTGAAATACCGTATCCGGGCCACCTTCTACCTGAGCGGGTACCCAGCCAGTCGGATATTTGAACTCATAGCCTTCGTAGCTGTCGTTATAAGATTGCAGACTGACTCCTGGTGAGCAGCTTTGCAGACCCAGGGCCAGCACAATCACAAACAGCAGGGCAAATCGCTTCAGCATCTTAAATAGGTCTTTCATCATCCGGCGTTTTATTTCTCTGGCTCTACCAATTGTGCCATGAGGCGGGAAGATTCAGACTGAAACTCCTTGCGTGGGAAGTTGCGATCCTGAAGCTGATTGCTAGCGGTAGCTGTCGGCCAAGGCTTCTAGCAGCCGGATGGTTTCAGCATCTGCGGTGGTTTCGCTAGTCACGTAGCAATCTGTAATCGTGGTCAGAATTTTCACCTGCTCGTAGGCTGACGACATTGCGGCAACGGCCTCGATTGCCAAAGAAAACATCTGCTCTTGTGCGGCTTGGCTAGCAATCGATCGTAAGACACTATCCTCAAGCGGTAGCGCTAGAATATCCCCTTCCTTTGCCAAGACAGTCTCTAGGTCAGTCGAGTCCAGCCCAAAGTTTATCCGAATAGAATCATTTTCAATCAATGGCTGTACTCGTTCAGAAAAACCCAGTCTGTCTGCCGAATAGACGATATCTCTAATCAGCCCCCTACGCCAAGATTCTGAATTCTCATAGTAGTCAAGGTATGCTTCGCCGCTTTCTAATTCGGCAGTCTCAGCAATACTGAGCGCTTGTACAAATAGATCAAAGGCGATGTCTGAGTGTTCTAGGCGATGATATTCCTCTGCCATCAAAGTCAACGTTTGTATCTGTTGTACAGGTGATGTGATGTCACTGAAGACTCGCTGCGCCAAATCTTCTTGGGATTGAGTAGCAAGATTAATGGCTAGTGCGGAATAAACGTCGTCGTCGTCAATTGAGGATGCCAGCGCGATCGCATCCTCATAGTCTCCTATGGTAGATAACAAGAGAATCACAGAACCAGAACTTGTGAGAGCTTCGAGTCTGTCAACATCACTAGTTAATAGTTCTCTCGTAATGCGCCGAACATTTTCAACCTCTCCAATCTGTCCGTATGCGTTGGCAATCAGCACTAAATGAGTGGCTGTTTCGTCGGCTGTTTGATTAGATGCTCGAATTGTCTGCTCTAGCTCTGCAATAAGGCTGCTTGCCTGGGCAGGTAGAACTGATTCACCAAAAGAGAAGATCAGTGGAAACAGAATACTTATCTTTTTCATTGAGCCTTCAGGTGAATCTTCTATTTGCTCGATTAAGGCGAGCCCTCTATCAGCTTCACCCATTCTAAAAAAGGTACCGACGATACTGCTGTAGAGTAGCAACTCCTGTGAACCCAAATACATTGATGAGTCGCTATTAGAAGACTCTTCTGAATTTTGTAAGTCTTCCAGCGACTCTATAGCCTTCTCTAAGACAGAGACAGCTCTCTCTGAGTATCCTGCCCTGTGTAAGCTATCAGCAAGATTAGTGTAGCTATAGATTCTATGAAAATCATTCTGCTCTAGCTCAATAGTCTGAATTTCTTGCTCAATAAGGTCATCAATTGCTGATTGTTGAAGCGGCGCACTACCGTCCTCACCTCTGCCCGAAAGTGAAAATAAGTGAGAGTAGATAGGCCGTACGCTATGTTCAAAGTGCTCTTCTTCTAGCAAAAATTCTGGAAACAGTTCTTCAATCAAATCGCTGTCTGCTTCCGAGTTCATTAGCGTGTATTCAGCTAGCCGCAGTGCATTCTCTCGACTAGAGATAGTCTCAATAGAATCAATGTAGCGACGAATATTGGCGTATTGTCCCGTAACAGCATACGTACGAACAATTTGTTGAGATAGCTGATGATGAAGTGCTGAGTCTTCAGCAGTAGTTTTAGTTAGCTCGATTACCTGAAGCAATATATCATTCGCCCTTTCTAGGTCGTTTAGCCGTTCGCCGTAGATATTAGCGATCGCACCCAACAACCTCCCTTTCTCACCGACATCTGCCAAATCTTCAACAATAGGCAAGGATTCTTCCGCCAGAGCAGCTGCTAGTTCCCGCTGCCCTAAACACGCATAGCTTCTACTGACATCTACCAGCGCGGCTGCCTTCTCCCCAGGCGTGTCAGCCCGCCGCGCTGCCACTGCTGCTGTGTCGAGTAGGCGGGTTCTAAATTCACCTAGCGGTTCTGGCTGTTCTGTGGCCAGGTCATAGCATTGGTGACCGCTTCTAGGGCTCTGCGCCGTCTCTGCGCTGGTTGTCTCCGCGCTGGTTGTCTGCGCTTTGGCAACGCCCAATCCGAAAGAGCCTGCAGGAATGCTAACCATCAAGTAGCTAATTCCTACCAGACTAGCGATTGATCGTTTTGAGCGAGTATTTACCGAACCCATTGAATGTCTACCTTTATACAAAGTGTCCTATTCAAAGGTTTCCCGATGACAGTTCAGTTTCTATTGGGTTGGGTCTCAATGGTGCTGTATTCAATCCACCTCAAAAGAAATCTTTCACTTCAGGCTCTTCTGTCGCGTTGTTTTCCAAATCTCGCACGTTCATAATTTCTAGAATCTCACCGCCTACATTTTCGTAATCTTGCCAGCCAGTCTCCGCCCGCTGGTCTTTGACCATATAGACAGGAACGCCCTGCAGCGCCGCCTTTTGAAACGCTGCAAACCGTCGAATACCCTGATCGAAGATAGGTAGATTAGCTTCTTGTAAAAGTTCTTTGACTTCCTGTCCAGCCTTACTGGGTCTGGGTGGAATAGAGGTGATCAAAATGCGGTAATGGCTGGTACTAATTGCCTTGAGGTATTCCACAGTCAGCACCAGCGCATCTAACGCTAGTACATCTGGCGTGGTCGGCAGCACGAGCAAATCACAGGTTCTAGCCAGGGCTGCAAGATCTTCTGGAATCGGTCTAGCGGGCGTATCTATCACCACATTGCTACTAGGCTTGATGGTTTCCTCTGCATCCCACTGGTCAACGACGCTAAACGGCAGCTCGCCTCTGCTCGCCCAGCCCAATGCTGAACGGTTAGGGTCAGCGTCAATCAGCACCGTTTCCCCCTGCCCCTGCAAGAAGGCCGCCAGGTGAATCGCACTCGTCGTTTTGCCGACGCCCCCCTTAAAACTAGCTACGGTGATGATCATTTAAAGATTAGATCCGAGGCCAATGTATATAGTTTATACAGCAGGATTGGGTTGGCGTCAGGGAGTCGAAGGTAGACAGATGATCATTGAGCTGCCAAACAGCCAGGCGACGCAGGCACTGGGGCGATCGCTGGGTGAGCAGTTGCCCACTGGCAGCGTGCTATTGCTAAAGGGCGATCTAGGCAGTGGCAAAACAACGCTGGTGCAGGGTTTAGGCGCTGGCCTAGGCGTTGAAGATATCGATAGCCCCACGTTCACACTGATCAATGAATATACAAAAGGACGAGTGCCGCTATATCACATAGATCTATATCGGCTGTCTGCGGCTGAAACAAACGGTCTGTACTTAGAAACCTACTGGGAAGGCATCGAGGTAGAACCCGGCATTGTGGCGATCGAATGGTCTGAGCGATTGACCCATCTACCGCCGGAGCCGATTGAACTGGCCCTAAGCTATTCTACGAGAGGCCGACGGGCTGATTTAAAGATACCTACGTCGCTGGATCTAGAGCTAGGGATCTAGAGCCGGATAGATAAACTATGCCAAGCGCTTAGCAGTTGTGGACATCGAGAGTCTGATTTCTAATCCGCACCAGTTTCTAATCCGCACTACCCGCTTCAACTAGTTGGTTCATGTGGTAGCTGCAGAGCAGATTCCGATACGATGCCTAGCATCATTCCCCAGTTGATCAGCACTCGGTAGGCCGTCTGCAACGTTTCACCAAAGGTAACCACGCCTTCCTCGTGTCCTGCCATCACGAAAATTTTTTGTTGCAATAAAGGTGTTTCTTCAAACAAACGCTGCGTTTCTGCTGCCATCTCGGGCGTACCATACGCGATGTCCGCACTCGTTGTCGGCACCTGATGCAGTAGCTGCTGCCAAAGCCGAGCGTTATGTACGTGAATGATCGCGCCAATGCCTGGATGAGCGCTGTAGATAATGCCATGCGTTAAAGATTCGGAAGAAGCTTTTTTTAGCCCTTTGCAGGTAAGGGTGTTTTGAGCGGGATTGAAGTCGGTAACCAGGGCGTAGTCGGCGGCGGCAAGCGTCGGGAGGTGGCCGGTTTGGGTGCCTGTGATGATGAAACGGGGAGTGGAGAGATGGGGGATGGGGGAAAGGAGTGTTCTTTGGGAGAGGTTGCCGAATCCGATGCCGTTGGGATATTCGCCGATTAGCTGAAGCTGGTGCAGTGCATTGCGGTAGCGGGTGAGGTCTGTGACTGTTTGGGGTGCGATCGCATCTTTCTCAATCCATTCACACCGATACTTGATATAGCCTTCATCAATCATCAAACAACCCTCCAACCTCTATCCTTCATCCCCCATTCCCTATTTCCTATCCCCTATCTTCTTCAACCAGTCCAATATCATCCGATTTACCACCTCGGGCCGTTCATCATGTGGACAGTGGCCCGTGTCTGGAATTGAATGAAAGGTGACGCCTGTATCGAGATCGGCTGCTAATTCCTGATAGATATCGGCTGCCTTGATCGGTGTCCAAGGGTCTTTTTCTCCCCACAGCACCAGCAGAGGCTGAGTCACTTGGGGCAACAGTTCACTAGGACGCGGGCCTGGCGGTGCGCTCAAAATAGAGGCAAACACCCTTTGTGCGCCAGGCTGACAGGCAGGGCCGTGCAAAATATCGATTAGTTCTGGAGTGATCGCCTCGCGGTTGCCATACACCTGCTTCAAAGAACCACGAATTCGCCCCTTCGTACGCACCTGGTTAAATAGCAGTGGGCCAGTCACTCTAGAGTTCACTAGCTTGGCAAATGCACCCATGACAAAGCTCAGCCCACCCGGCAGATCCTCTGGCCGATGGTTCAAACTGCCCGCACAGTTTAGCAGCACGCCACCGCTTGCCGTTTCAGGGTAGGTGACTAGGGTCATCAGCGCCATCAGCGCCCCGATAGAATTGCCGACGAAGACCGCTGGCTCTCTAACCTGCGTTTTCCAAAAGTCATGAATCAGCTTCACCCAAAACTCTAAGCTATAGCTCAGATCGGGCTTGTCTGAATCGCCAAAGCCAAGCAGGTCTATGGCATAGACGCGATGCCCTGCCGCTGCCAGCTCAGGAATATTTTTACGCCAGTGCCCGATAGAGGCACCAAATCCATGCAGCAGCACAATCGGTGGACCGTCGCCATGAGCAACGTACTTGATGTCGTAGCCGCGCCAGTCCCAGGTGAGCTTTTCTCCGGTGTAGCGATTGCCAGATGTTGAGGCGGCTGCTTTTTTGATCTGACTGGTTAAATCACCCACTGAGGTGCTAGTAGAGTAGCTACCGTTAGAGCTGCTGCCGTTGGAGCTACTGCCGTTGGAGCTACTACTATCGGAGCTGCTACTAACAGAGCCGTCGGGAGAAAGGGACGCGGGGGGCGAGCTGGTCGATTGGGCCGTCATCTCTGATCGTCGTGTGAAAAGTCTGTCTTCCTATCATAGAGCGATTCTAAGTGCGTATGCCAAACCGATAGATAACATCGCCTAGATCAAGTTAAGTGCAGACAAGTAAATGCAGACAAGTAAGCTTGTAAACTGATGACCTTAACTATTGAAATTTTTGCGCGGATCTTATGGAAGCGTCTAATTCTCTGCCAGCTTTGCTACCCAATCTACTGGTTTGGATAGCTGTCGTGCTTGGCATAGCAGGCTTTGCAGTTTTCTCGATGGTGAGTGCCTATCGGCGGCCAATCGATCAGGTCCCCTTCCCCAATTCAGTTGTCGAAACATCGTCTATTCCGCTATCTACAGCGGCGCAAACGCTCTATATCGCGGCGGTCGGCACCTACAGAGCGGGAGACTATCGAGGCGCTATTGAGCAGTTTACTGAGCTACTGAACCAAGAGCCTAACTGCGCTGAAGCTTTTCATAATCTGGGGCTGGCTTATGCCAACGTCGGCGATAACAATAAGGCGGTGAGAAGTCTGCTAAAAGCGGGTGATGCGTACGACCAGCAAGGTACTAAAGAAGGATTAGAACAGATCAAGCAGACGTTAGAGAAATTGAAGTCCTCTTGAATATGGCGTTTCATGACGTTTCTCTGATGTGATCGCACACCAAACAAACAACGCTATTGAGTTTCTAACGCCAGCCTTTGAGTCTAGCCCTTCGTATCTGAAGAGCTGCTGTGAAGAGAAAAATGGCTAAAACACGGGCCAAAACATTAATTAATTTAAAAGATAACATTCTTAATCGATTGGCTTATAACTAGCCCGAAAGCCCTATTTATAGGCAAAAGAAAGCAACAAACGAAAGAAAAACGATTAATTTTGCAATTTTGATCGATTTTCACTGGTCAAATATCACACAAGAACGGATAATCTTTGATTTTTCCCCGGAAACACGGGCTTATTTGACCCTATAGTACTTGTGACCTATCGAGTTCTTATGCTACAAATACTATCGAAGTTTTTAGGCACTCACTTTCATGAACAAAGCTGAACTAATTGATATGGTCGCAGAAAAGGCAGATGTCTCGAAGAAGGATGCCGATGTTGTTTTGACAGCGGTGATCGATTCAATCATGGAATCTGTCGCAAAGGGCGACAAGGTTAGCTTGGTAGGGTTTGGCAGCTTTGAACCTCGCGATCGCAAAGCCCGTGATGGCCGCAACCCCCAAACAGGTGAGACTATCAAAATTCCCGCAACCACTGTCCCTGCCTTTTCTGCTGGTAAAGGCTTTAAGCAGCTTGTCGCTGACGCATAGATGTAGGGTTGCTTACGCTGGCGCTCATCTGTAGCTAGCGTCGGCTGCATTCACACGCCAGTCTGACCTCGAATACGAAGCAATCTCTCCGAGCTATAGGAGTTCTATAGCTCGGTTTTTATATAGCGCTTCGTGCATTACAAAAGACCACATCTGATAACGGTTCGATCTCATCGTAGATTGCTAGAGATCTAGTACCTGCCAGCTATGGTCTTCTGCTAAGCGTAAGAGGGACTGATGGTAGCGCTTCAAAGACTCTCTGTGTCCAACGCTTAAGTAGGCGGTCTTGGCCTTAGCTAGCTGGTCGTACAGTTGCGCTTCATTCGCGGTGTCTAGTGCGCTAGTGGCTTCGTCTAAAACGACGTACTTGGGCTGGTGAAGCAGTATACGGGCAAAGCTGAGCCGCTGCTGCTCGCCTAGCGAAAGCACGTCGCTCCATTCGGCTTCGGCCTCTAGACCAAACTGCGCTTCCAAGTTGGGTAAATTTACTTGCTGCAGTACCTGAGTGAGCTGATCGTCTTCTATCTCTACATGGGGGTAGGGATAGAGTAGCTGCTGACGCAAGCTCCCTAAAATCATGTAGGGCTTTTGCGGCAAAAATAGCAGATCTTCGAGTTCAGGCCGTGCAATTGTCCCCTCTCCAGAGGTCCAAAGCCCGGCGATCGCCCGCATCAAAGAACTCTTGCCACAGCCGCTTGGCCCCATCACCAGCAACGAGCTTTGCCCATCCACCGACAGCGAAAGATCTTCGATGAGGGTGCGCTGGTAGTTTGGCGTTTGTAAGGTTAATGATTGCAGCGTCAGTTCACCAGAGGTCTCAAAGCTAATCTTTGGCTGCTTGGCTTCTACGTCCACCGTTTGATCCGCTGTCGCAGTGGCTCCATCACGCTTGTCTTCAGCGCGATTTTGATCTTCAGCGCGGCCTATTTCTTTCTCTACAGTTATTTCCTTTTCAGCTATCTTTTTCTCTACAGCTACTTCTTTCTCTACAGCTATTTCTTTTTCGGCGGCTTCTGTTGTTCCGTATCCAATCGCCTCAGAGAATTCATACAGGCGATCGATACCGGCTCCAAAGGCCGTCAGAGATTGAAGCCGAGCCACAATCACATTGAAAGAAAAGAAAACTCGAATAAACGCACCCTGCGCCTCGCTGACTTTGCCCACTTCTAGATCGCCGCTAAACACGCCTGGCGCGACGACAATAGCAGGTAATACAAAGGGAATGAACTCGTAAAAGTTTGTCAGCCCGTTCAGGCTCAGCTCCCAGATCAGCAGACTTTTATAGTTGTTAAAAGCAGCGAGAAAGCGCTCTTTTATCTGATTGGATTCTTGTTCTTCTCCTTGATAGAACGCGATCGCCTCCGCATTCTCTCTCACCCTCACCAAACTAAAGCGGAAGTTCGCCTCTTTCTTGAGCTGTTCAAAGTTTAGCTTTACCAGCGGTTGACCAAAGATGCCTACGGTCAGCACGGTTCCTACCACAGCGTAAGCGACCAGGAACAAAACCAGCTCTTGAGAAATTCCCCACAGTACGCCGCTAAAAGCAATGACTTCTAGAACAGAATCGGTCACGACCAGTGCCAGCGTCAGCGACTCTTGCGTAAAGCTTTTGACATCTTCTGCGATCCGCTGGTCGGGGTTGTCAATTTCTGGGTTGAACTGATTGATCTGATAGAACGATCGCGCCTCGAAGTAGCGTCCGATAAAGCTGTTGGTCAACCAGCGCCGCCACTCTAACCCCAGGCGATCGCGCAAATAGGTGTAGCCTGCCAACAGCGGCGCATAGGCCACCAGCACGCCAACGAATATGCCTACCGTCGTCCAAAATCGACTTTCACTTTTTGCAGACAGGGCCGAGATCAGCTCGCCTCGCTGATTGTTTAGTACGACGCTCAATCCGGTATAGCCCAGCAGCAGCACCACGATCAGCAACAAAAGCCCTCTCGCTTTCCACTTCTCATCACCTATCCAGTAGGGACGTGCGATCGCCCAGAACCGCCTGAAAACCTTAAAGTTAAACCGCTCCATCCAAAAACTCTAGCTACGTTGATACAGTCACACTAATACAGTCACACTAATGTAGTTTTGGCATAGTTTTGGTTCTTCGTTCGAGGTGTAGCCTGTATGTCAAAAGCCTGCTTGTATGCCGAAAGCCTTGTATGGTTGAACTATAGATGCTTTCCGAATTTCTCCTCTCCATGCTGTCTGATAAACTGCCATAAACCCTAAAGTAAGCACTAAATCTAGTTTTGAAAGTTGGTTGATGCTGAGTAACAGCCGCTAGCCCACCCAATACTATCCATACAACAGAGTGCTTTAAACGCAACCATGATATTAGACCATGCTGACTTGAGCCTGACTTGGATTGCCCTGCCCTTATTTGTGGGATTTAGCATCTCTCTGCTGCCCAGACTTGATCGCATTTTGGCTATCACAGCTTCATTGCTTTCGTTGGCCTATGGACTATGGCATGTGCTCAACCCAGCACCTATCAGCTTTCAGCTATTAGACAGCTTTGGGGTCAGCTTGCTGATCGACGATCTCAGCGGGTTCTTTATTCTGACCAATGCCGTCGTCACCTTAGCGGTTATTCTCTACTGCTGGCAAAGCGATAAATGCTCGTTCTTCTATACCGAAGTCATCATTCTGCATGGCAGCGTTAACGCTGTTTTTGTCAGCGCCGATCTAATCAGCGTCTATGTTGCTCTAGAAGTGATTGGCGTTGCCTCATTCTTGCTGATTGCCTACCCTCGCACTGATCGTTCCGTTTGGGTAGGGCTGCGTTATCTATTCGTCAGTAATACAGCGATGCTGTTTTACCTGCTGGGGGCAGTGCTGGTGTATCAGTCAAGCAATTCGTTTGCCTTTGCAGGGTTAGCTAACGCGCCAACTGAGGCGATTGCCTTTATCTTTATTGGCCTATTAACCAAAGGCGGCATCTTTGTATCAGGGCTGTGGCTACCACTCACCCACTCTGAATCGGAATCACCCGTATCCGCTCTGCTGTCGGGCGTAGTGGTCAAAACAGGCGTCTACCCCATGATTCGGTTTGCCCTCATAGTGCCTGAGATCGATCCGATCGTGCGTTTCTTCGGAGTATCAACCGCACTGTTGGGCGTTGGCTATGCCGTATTTTCTAAAGATAGTAAGCGCATTCTTGCCTTCCATACGGTCTCCCAGATCGGGTTTATCTTGGCGGCACCGGCTGTAGGCGGCTTCTATGCCCTCACTCACGGCCTGGTGAAATCAGCCCTGTTTCTGATTACTGGCAACTTGCCGAGCCGCAATATCAAAGTACTCAAAGAAAATCCTATCCCTACGCCCGTTTGGATCACGCTAGTGATCGCAAGCTTTTCTATCTCGGGTTTTCCACTGCTAGCAGGGTTTGGCGCTAAAGTCTTGACCTCAAAGAATCTAGTTCCCTGGCAGGTTGTCAGCATGAATATCGCGGCGTTAGGCACCGCGATCTCATTTGCCAAGTTCATTTTTCTACCCCATACCTCAGCGCCATCTGCAGACAAAGTCAAACCCGGTTTCTGGCCAGCCTTGGTGTTACTGCTGGGCGGATTGGTTTTGGCCAATGCTCTTTACTATGACGCCTATAGCTTGAGCAATATTGTCAAACCCCTGCTCACTATTGCTGCCGGCTGGCTGGCCTATCTTCTGATTTTTCAAAAGCTATCGGTTAAATTACCTCGCGTAGTTGAGCGATTCGAGCACCTGATTGGGGCCATGAGCCTGATGCTGGTCTTCCTGTTCTGGATCGTTGGGCGAAATCAGCTTTAGGCATCAAAGTGATGTCAGCGCAAAGAACTAACCTCTGAATATCTCTGATGAGAGATGTGAGTAAACGGGCTTTTCCTTAGGCTCAGATACATCCGGTGACCAAAAAATAGAAAAATTACTCTCATGGGCGTTCAGCAAGTATCAGTTTGTCAGGTCGGTGATCTCAAAATAGGAGAGATGCGGCAGTTCTCCATCGCTGGCAAAGAGATTCTGTTGGCAAAAACTGAGCATGGAATTAGCGCGATCGCACCTCACTGCTCTCATTACGGCGCACCCCTCGCCGAAGGCGTTATGCACAATGGCCGCATCGTCTGCCCCTGGCACAACGCCTGCTTTAGTGCCGACACAGGCACTCACCTTAGCGCCCCCGGTCGCGATAACCTTGCGAAGTTTCCAGTTCATATCGAATCTGACACCGTCTACGTCGAGCTACCCGAAGAGATTACCGAGCACGTCACACCGGAGTTAATTGCAGCAGATTTTGAGATAGACAGACGCACCTTTGTTATCGTTGGCGGTGGCGCGGCTAGTGATATGGCGGCGCAAACACTCAGACAGAATGACTACCAAGGAAAGATTATCGTTCTGACCGCAGAAGAAGAGATTCCCTATGATCGCACCAAGCTCAGCAAAGCCTATCTGCAAGCTGATGAAGTTGGGGAAGTCTCCAAGCTCCGCTCCGCCGATTTCTACAAACAGCACGATATCGAAATCAGAACGTCTGCCAAAGTAACAGGCTTGGACGTAGAGGCCAAACAGATCACCTATGGCGCGGGTGAAACGCTCAGCTACGATGCGCTTTTGCTCGCTACTGGTGGCGCGGTTAAACAGGTGCCCGTTGAGGGCAGTGAACTAGACAACGTTTTTACACTGCGTAGAGCAGAAGATGCCAAGGCTATCCTCAAAGCGGCAAAGCAGTCGAAGAAAGCTGTGATTATCGGCTCTGGGTTTATTGGCATGGAAACCGCTGCTAGCCTAAAGCAGCAAGGACTAGAGGTCACTGTTGTTTCTCCTGATCAAGTCCCTTTTGAAAAGGTGCTAGGAGAACCGGTCGGTAAACTCTTTCGGCAGGTTCACGACGACAACGACGTCAAGTTTAAGCTGGGTGAAAAGGCAACCGCTCTCAGAGGCAACGGTAAGGTAGAAACCGTCGAGCTAGAAAGTGGTGAAGTTTTATCCGCTGATATGGTTGTTGTCGGGATTGGGGTAAAGCCTGCAACAGACTTTGTAGAAGGGCTATTGATGAATGAAAAGGACGGCAGCATTCTAGTTAATCAGTACCTGCAGGCAAAACCCGATGTCTACGCAGCAGGCGACATCGCGCGGTTTCCCCATTTCATCACAGGTCAGCCAACACGCATAGAGCACTGGCAGCTAGCCATGCAGCAGGGTCGAATTGCCGCCTGCAATATGACCGGACAGCAGGTGATGTTTGAAACGGTTCCTTTCTTTTGGACCGGACAGTTTGATCTAAAGCTACGGTATGTTGGCCATTCAGAAAACTACGACGATATTGTTATCCAAGGCAGCTTGGAAGATAAGTCTTTTCTCGCATTTTACGTCGAAGGTGAGCAGGCGATGGCAGTTTCTGGCATTGGACGCGATCGCGATATCGCTGCCATCTCGGAGCTGATGCGCCTACGCAAAATGCCCAAAGCAAAAGAAATAAAATCTAAAGACATCGATTGGGTAGAAAAACTAAAAGCTGTTTAAGCACTGCTACGAGCCCCAAAAGACATAGGAGCCGCGCTACTAAGGCGATTCGTAAAAAGGCTTGCGAATCGCCTACGTTACAAGATTTCTCAGCGGTTGCTGATAGCTAGAGTCGCTAGTTTATTCTGCTTCGCTTGGCTGTGAGTCTTCTGCAAAGTAGCTGCTGATAACAGCAACGTCATTCTTTACCTGCTCAGTCACAGGGCCAATTTTGCTGGTGTCAATCACAATCGTATTCACATCAAACGCCTGTAGAACTTCAATGA
>NZ_JADEXO010000131.1 GCF_015207105.1 cf. Phormidesmis sp. LEGE 11477 | reverse complement strand
GCTCCCTAAACACGGGTTGCCCAGCGAGCAAATTGTGCGCCTGGCGCTTCAGCATCTACAGCCAACCGTTTTATCCAAACGTAAGTCCGCTCTACTTCTCCCTAAATTACTCAAAGCTAAACCTAAGCACCCTGAACGCCAAAAAGAACTGCCTGTTGCCGCTTAAAATAAAGCTCAGCTTTCAACAAAAACTTCGCACTGCCTAGTTAGTATTAGCGTAGCGCGAAACTGAAGATACAATATCCACTATCTCAGTACACCTTCTAAATCTGCGATTTTCCATCGGAAGGGCTTCGTCATCGCGCTGACTCTTTTTGCCTGCTTTCTATCGGCGTTATTATTTAGTCCTAGTCAAGGAATTTTGACGCGCGATCGAGGGTAATCCGAAGCTCGATCGCAGTATCTGCTGATTTCAAGATATCGGTTTCTGGCTAGAAATGAGTTTGAATGCTAATTCCAAATGCTGAGCAAGCAGCCGTTGATATTCGTAAACTGCGCGACTACTGCCTTAACTTAGAGCATGATGATGGAAAGCATAAAGCTCGGCTGTTTTCATCAATTTTAGGTATAGTGGCTAGCGATGCTGAAGGGTTACGCCAGGTACTGCTTAAAGCCGTAAAAACACAAGAAGCTCAGTTGGGCAGAAAGGACGAGTTTGGGCAACGCTACACCTTAGATTTCGCAATCAGATGGCAGAATAGAAGTGCAATCCTTCGGAGCGGGTGGATCATCGAGCATGGTTCAACCATTCCAAAGTTAACGACCTGCTATCCTCTTTAGTCCGGTGGAGGTATGAAGTATGACAAGTGATGCTAAATTGCTAGATGTAGTCGCCTTAACGATCGATCTTCCTCAGTACGATCTGTGGCGCGGTCAAGTTGGGACAGTAGTTGAGACGCTGGCAAACGGTACAGCATTTGAAGTTGAATTCAGTGACCGTGCCGGACGCACTTATGAATCCCTGGGGCTACGTTCGGATCAAATTATGGTTTTACACTTTGAACCAAAGATCCGTGGGATACAGCCTGAAGCAGTCGCGATGTAAGTAGAAGGTTCTGGATCTGCGATCGCGCTGACTCTTTTTGCCTGCTTTCTAGCAGCGCTGTTGTTTAGTCCTAGTCAGGGGATTTTGACGCGCGATCACTAACAGTCAAAAACTCAGTTGTGAGACTTGAACGACAAGGTTGAGCGGCTGTCAAAGCGCCTAAACCTTAGCCTATATTTTAGTTCAGTCCGCTCAGACATAGTATTAAGTAGTACCTATTCGGTTGTCATCGCTTCACTGAGTACTTGTTGGGGACGCACAATTGTAATGCCTGGAACTCCTGAAAAATCATTTGGGTTCAGCGTTAGAATATGACTAATACCAGAAGTTAGCATTACAGCGGTAACACGGGCATCGTGAGCTCGTTTACCTTTAATTCGGTTATCAGTAACAAGAGCAAACCAGCTTGGAAAAATCTGGGAGGTTTCACCGGCCACAGGAAAATGATCCAACAGTTGCTCAGTGATATCGCGCGTTTGCTCAACCGACCATCCCAATCCATTCACATCCACCGGACGGGTTGCGACAACCCACAGCTCAATCAAAATTTGTGCTGTTAGATAGCACTCGTTGCCCTGAAACAACAAAGTGGCCACAGCTTCAGTAGATAAATCGTGTTGAGCATCAGATGGATTACTGAATCGCAGAACAACATTGGTATCTAGCAAATATTTGGCCATTATTCGTAAATACTGCCACGGTCAAAGGCGTCATCGGATAGTGTAATGCTTGTTTTAGGTAGCTCAGCTACCCATCTGCGGAAATCTTCGGCACGTTCAGCAGGTGTTGCATTTTGCAAGGATGGGATAGACTGTGCCACTTGCTGAGTTTGAGTTTTGACTGAATTGATAAAGTCGGCAATCCTCCTCAGCTCACTATCACTGAGTTGATCAATTTCCTGCTTGAGAGTCTCTCGTAGCATAAGCTCAATCCAAATGCGATGGCTTTGCCTCAGATTAGCTGATTTGTGCCCTAACTAGCTATCTAGTAGTTTTCAGCTCATCTATAAAGCAAGGCTGCTTTTTGACACCACAACATCTTTTTAGCTTTACTCAGGGCGATCGCACCCTCACCCCACAGGCTAACAAGCAAACGGAATGACGTTTTGATCATGCATGGCCGCTTGAATATTCTCACCGTATGCCTGTTGAATATTGTCCATCGTCATCACCGCTTGAGGCGTATCGTTAGCCAGCACGCGGCGGTTGAGCAATAGCAGTCGATGATAGCGATTGAGCGCTTCGCCCCATTCGTGACTGCAAACCAGCAGGGTCTTACCTTGGCCACTGAGATCGGCGAAAATGCTCAGCATAATGGCTTCGGTTTTTTTATCGATGCCGCTAAATGGTTCGTCTAGCAAAAATAAATCGGGATGCTGGGCTAGAGCGCGGGCTAGAAAAATTCTCTGCTGCTGACCGCCCGAGAGCTGGCCAATGGGACGATTTCTAAAGGGCAACATTTCTACCCGGTCTAGCGCCGCACTTACTATTTTTTTGGCTTTGACATCGGGAGAGCGCCCCCAGCCAAGGGCCATCGTCTGTGCCATCATCACTACATTCCACGCCGTGATGGGATAGTCCCAATCAATCTGCGATCGCTGTGGCACGTAGGCCACTCGCCGTCGCTGTCGCCTGAGTGAAACCCCATTTAATAAAATCTTGCCTCGATAGGGCGTCAAACCTAGAATCGCTTTGACCAAAGTGCTCTTGCCAGCACCATTAGGACCAATTAACCCCACCCATTCGCCTGCTTGCAAAGTCAGCGAAACCCCTGTGAGTGCTTCGATTCCTCGGTAGTTAACCGACAGATTTTGAACCGCTAGCATACTGAAAAAATGATAATCATTGTCACGCACGGGAAAAGTTTATCAGACTATTCCTACACAGCCTCGTTTAGAGTGTAAGATTTTGAGAATGATAATCATTATTTTACACTATGCCTGAGAACTGTCCAACTGAAGACTGTTTAGCTGAAAGCTGTCCATCTGAAGACGATTTGGCAGTCACGATTCCTAAGCAAGGGATGCCCGTTACAGTGATTACCGGTTTTTTGGGCAGTGGTAAAACCACGCTGCTCAATCATATTTTGAATAATGCTCAGGGGCTGAAGATCGCTGTGCTGGTGAATGAATTTGGCGATATTAATATTGACGCTCAGCTGATTGTCTCTACGCAGAACAATATGGTAGAACTCAGCAATGGCTGCATTTGCTGCACAATTAACGACGGGTTGGTGGATGCGGTTTATCAGGTGCTAGAGCGTGAAGAGCGGATGGACTATCTGGTGATAGAAACCACTGGACTCGCCGATCCGCTGCCAATTATGATGACATTTGTTGGAACTAGCTTAAAAGACTTTACTCGGCTAGATTCTGTTGTGGGTGTGGTAGATGCTGATAACTTTGGCGCAGATCTCTTCAACAGTTCGGTATATGAAAATCAGCTAATCTACAGCGATATCCTTCTACTCAACAAAACCGATTTGGCGAGCGATAAGCAATTGCAGGCCATAGAAGCCGAGATTCACAGAGTAAAAGATGGTGCGCGGCTGCTGCGATGTAGCCTAGAAAACCCTTTAGGAACCGATGCTGAGCTGCCACTTTCTGCCATTTTAGGGGTAGGGCTAGCCGATACTGAAACCTATCGTCTTTCAAAGCAAGAGATGTCTGATCATGTGGCGAGCGATCGCTTTGTTTCCATGCCGTTTCGGAGCGATCGCCCTTTTGATCTGGCCAAGTTTGAGCACTTTTTAATGCAACAACTTCCCAGCAATATTTTTCGCGCCAAAGGCATTCTCTGGTTTGAAGGGCAGCCAAAGCGATACATCTTTCAGCTATCGGGCAAACGGTTCAATCTTGCTGCCGATAGTCACCAATGCCCTACTCAAAATCAGCTCATACTCATTGGTCGTCAGCTCAACCCCCTACAGCTCTATCAACAGCTCAGCAACTGTTTAACCAGCTAATCCATTCGGATCAAACAGTTATTGCACTCATCACTAGTCATCATTAGGAGACAGTTATGCCCCTTCCTTCAGCGTCAGATTTTGCCAGCATAATGCCGCTATCGGTTGATGATAAGCGATTGCCTGTCACAATTATTACAGGGTTTTTAGGTAGTGGAAAGACCACTCTAGTCAATCATATATTAGAGAGTTTTGAAGACTCTAAAGTTGCTGTGTTGGTAAATGAATTTGGCGATATCAATATCGATAGCCAGTTCATCGTCCAGATTGAGCAAGACATGATTGAACTAACAAATGGCTGCATCTGCTGCAGCATTAACGACGATTTGCGCGATGCGGTTCACCGGGTGCTTGGTCGCCGCGACCGGATTGATTATCTGGTTGTAGAAACTACAGGCGTTGCCGATCCGCTGCCGATTACCCTCACTTTTTTGGGCACAGAATTACGCGATCTAACTCGGCTCGATTCGATACTGACTTTGGTAGATGCTGAGTCTTTTGCGCCGGATATTTTTGATAGTCAGGCAGCTTATAGCCAGATTGCCTATGGCGATATCATCCTCCTCAACAAAACGGATTTGGTCACGAGCGATCGCATAGAATTCTTAGAAGAAAATCTTCGCAATATTAAAACTGGGGCCAGAATCTTAAGAGCCGAACAGGGAAAAGTACCGCTGCCGCTGATTATTGATATCAAGTTGGGAGAAGTTGGTGCCTATCAAGAGAAAGCTGAAGAGAAAGAGAAAGAGAAAGCCAAAGACTCTGAGCTGGCCGAGTCTCATCAACATCACGGCAATCATAGCCACTCGCATGAGCATCATGAGCACCACAACCATACACACCATAATCATGACCACTCTCACGATCACCACTCGGCCCATCTAGAAAATGATGGATTTATGTCGTTTTCTTTTCAGTGCGATCGCCCCCTCATTCTCAGAAACTTTCAGCAGTTTCTAGACAATCACCTACCCGAGACTGTTTTTCGCGCTAAAGGCATTCTTTGGTTTCAAGAAAGCCCAGCTAGACACTTCTTTCAGCTCACGGGCAAACGGTTCCAGCTTGAAGAAGGCAGATGGCCAGGTGCGCGTAGTAACCAGCTCGTATTTATTGGTCGAAACTTAGATCAAGACGTGATTCAACAAATGCTAGAAGACTGCGTAGCGCCTGTTTCATCTCCGGTGTAGCGTACCGTTCCTAAGAAGTGCTTTCCTGAGGTGCTTTTCTATGGACTCTTAGCCGATGAAAGTTTCGCGCAGGAAGCACACAGTCCGAAAAACTCCAGCATGTGATAGAAGATCTAGAGGCAATGAATGACAGTCATCCTATATATTGTCTGAGTATTGTCTGTTACCGTTACGATTGCATCTACAGTTTTTAGGAAATAGTTCCATGATTTCATTAGTTAATGACGCTCTGCCTGTTGCTGAAGGTTCAGGCTCTAAGGGGTTAGACAGTCTTTCAGCAAGCTCAATTTTGCAGGGCGTTGACGCGGTTGAAGTGAGCAGTTTGCCGCTCATTTGGCAACAAATTGCAGCTAGAAACGTAGCGGTAGGGCATAGCGATCCTGATTTTTTGGTCGCAATGGCTCAATTGTTTTATACAAAGGCCACAGATCGTAGCCCTGAAGTCTTTCAACAGAAAGGATTCCAGCAGAGCCCTGACTTTCAATCTTTCTATGCCAATGGAGCAAGAAAAACCTTAGATTTTTTCGGCCACGATTTTGTTCAATCGGCATACCCTGACTTTGATTTGGCATTAGAGACCGCTAGAGCGCAAGATGGCGCTGAGCGAGTCGTGGCCTTTGTTCGCGCAGTGTTTAATGAACTCGGATATGACCTACCTGCCAGCTTTTATTGGATGTTGCTGTGCCCCATTGAGCGAGACTCTATTCATGAGGCGAGACCGATGTTTTTTGATCCACAAATGCAAGGCGTAAAACGAGCCTACGACGCTTGTCTTCACGGGTTCAACGTCACGGCGATGCTGATGTTGGTGCAGTCTCGTGCTTCTGAGCAAGGACTGTTAATTCAGCATGGCTGCGGCTGCGATCACTCTTTGGCGCAGTTGATTCCGGGCAAGGCAAAACTCTCTTTCGAGTTTGAAAGCGCTCAGGGTAGAAAAAAGGCGCTGACGGCTTACCTATGGCGCTGTTGGAATGAGTACTTGCTTTTCCCGTTGGGTGTTCATGCTCACAGCTTGGCACTGTAGTTGGCGGCGCTGTAGTTGGTAGCGCTGTAGTTTGTGGAGTGATTGATGAGTTTTAGAGTGAGGATTGCGATCGCAGGTGCAGGCGTCAGCGGATTTGCCACACTGGGCTACTTGGTAAAATCGCTACGCACTGTATCCTCGGCTGAAGTCACTATCTACTGGCTACAGCCGCCACGAAAAATTCAAACTAAAAACTTGAGTTTGTCGCAGCGCGATCGCCTCACCCAGATTGAAGATATGGGCCTTGATCCAAACCAACTGCTTGGCAGCGGACAGGTTTACCACCCGGCAGCGCCGTCGCTATTTACCTTTAATGGCGACAGCGCTGCGCGTGGATTCAACTTTGTCGCTGATCGCTACGACACGACCGACTACTTTGAGTGGATACAGGCTAATCGCAATCTACTGGCCGATCTGTATCCAGACTTTGCCCCTGAAAAGGGCCAGCAACGCCACCCAGATCACACCCTTGATGATATTCAGGGCACGACCCCTCGGGGCGCGTACGGACTGTATCTTCACGATCAGTTTTTGGCGCTCAAGGCCCAGTTACCAAAACACATCACGCTGCAAGTTATCCCTGAAGCGCTGCAAAGGTTCGAGCAAAAAGAACAGATCGTCACGCTCAAAACGCGCACTCATCAATTAAGCGTTGATTATCTGGCAAAGGCAACGGGACCGAGTTTTGCTAGACTGCGAGATGAGTGGGCGGGGCGTGTGTTTAACGCTTATCCGTGCGATCGCTACGGTCATAATTTACCGCCGCAGGTCACGGTCGTCGGCGCTGGTGCAGCGGGGATTGAAGTTGCACTGCATCTGCTGCATAACCTAAGCATAGAGCAAGTTACCCTAGTCAGCCACCGTGCCCAGTCTCGTCTGCCTCAAACAGAGCCGACAGAAACTTATGAGTGCCAGTGGTTCACTCGCGAGAACATGCATCTTCAGCCCACCGCCAGAAACGCTCAAACGCTGCTGAAAAAAGAGCTAGAAGCCTGCTACCAAGCTTGTCACTTGTCCTATCCCGGCTGGGATGCGCTGTTAAACATAGCGGATTATCCTAGCTTTTTAGAAGACTATTTGGAAACAACAAACCAATCTCCTAATCACCCTTTTGCCCATCTGGTTCGTCCGGTCATGTCGTTTTACACTCAGGTAAAAGATTTACTGCCACAGGTTGATCAGATTGGCGTGCTGCATCTGATCAATCAGGTGAAGCCCTTATTTGCCACACAGTCTCGGCCCTGTGCCGAACTTATGCTAGCAGCGATCGCAGCAGGGTGACTAAAACTAATTGCAGGAGAGTTCTTACCAGAGCAGCCGACGCCGACTATTTTGCAGCCAGCGGGGACTCAGCTTCACCCAAACTGCGTGATACTAGCCACAGGCTTTTCCTCATCAACACCCTCTTTTTATCCGCAGTCTAACGATACTCGCTGCTACCGAGTGATAGGCACTTCATTAAGTGAAGTACACAATCGAGCAACGAATGTCGCGGAGGGAATTGTTGCCGACGTGTCTAAAAAGCTAGCAGACTGTGTTGTTCACATATGACTCCTCACAGCTCAACGATAGACAATCGTACTCTGGAATCGCTGCCGGATGATTTCGCACAGCCATTTTGACCTATGCTGATGAGTCGGCACTGACGCCAAACGCTGTTATCGAGAGCTGCGCTGAAGCACTTTTAGAACCGGACATCAAGTTGAGCAGGTGATGGGTACAATGTCAGGGCACGACGCAACCTGACATGAGAACGTACGATGGCAGGACTGGCGGCAGCTCGTGCGTGTAGTCGTATGTGTGGGCATCAAAAGTCCTTAGAAAAGAGTCAGATGAAAGTGGCGGTCACAGTGTCTAACGAAGGTAAACCAGCGGTTAAAGAAATCCGAGAACAGATAGGTTGCAGGCGCTCTATCTATTATCGTCAGGTTGCGAATAGGCTAAAGTAGCTATGCCAATCGGCTGCTGGCATAAAAAATACCTTTGGTCTTGAACTATCAGCCATTATGTAGTACGTATTCAACAGCATAAGAAAAAGTTCAGTATGACAGAGTTAGATGACGAATTTAGCGTACTCGCAGAATCTATAAGTTCAATTTTTACCGCTGCTGCGGCAGCTATAGCGGATGGAGTTCTCATTCGTCGCGCTACACAGAAGGACAAAGAGTTTCACTTTCAAAACTGGTTTGGAGCATTGTTAGACAGAGAAGGGCTTGACTTTGATGAACCCGGTCGCAATACATATCCAGACTTTAGGATTGTTCACAATCCAGTTGGTTATGAAATTAAGGGTCTGGGTGTACCAGGACGAGAGACTACCTATGACTGTAATAGCCAGATTCCTCATGGTATTTACAGAGGGCGGCACATTATATACGTCTTTGGTCGCTATCCAGTCCTGAAACAAACGAGTATCCAGTATTCGACCTTGTACTCTGCCACGGCTCTTTCTTGAATGCTGATACTGAATATGTACATAAGAACAAGAGTATTCGTGGCATGGAAACCTATGGCGACATACTTCTCAGAGATCGTAAAATGTATGTGGCTCCAACGCCATACGGACTTCTTGAGGGTATTGAGCGGCAGGTCACATTAATACTCCCCGCTTTTTGGTCAGTTGGTAGCAATATGTCAAGAAGAGGCTTTCTTCTCAGAACTGAGGCTGATCGAGTGATGGGTGGCTATACGTTCGACCTGACGACTAATGAACTACAAGCAACATGGCGAAACAATCCGCATGCTGGTCGGGAATATCGATTCATAGCTTATCGGCCAACTTCGTCACCAGGACCAGAAGTAAGACTTAGACAAGACGTATGAAACTGGTACAACACTTTACAACTCATGGACTTTGTGCTGGAGCAGGTGGCCTCGACCTCGGCTTTGAACTTGCAGGTTTCAAGCATCACCACTCTATGGATATCGAACCTTTGGCGGTTCAAACGCTGAAGCTTAATAGACCTCACTGGAGTATATCCAGAGCAGATCTACGTGATTACTCTATTGCAGCAAGTAGCACTCCCGACGTCCTGCTAGCCGGTGTCCCTTGCCAAGGTTTCTCGCTTGGTGGCAAGCGCCAAGACTCAGATCCAAGAAATCAGCTGTATAAACACGTTGTCCGTCTTGCGAGAGAAAATCAACCTAGAGTTGTTGTTATAGAGAATGTTCTTAATCTTAGAACCATGAGGTGTCCAAAAACAGAACTTCCTTTCTCTCAAAAAATTGCTGAAGAGCTCAAAAGCGTCGGCTACGTTGTGCATCACAATATATTCAAGATGTGCTTTCATGGAGTCCCACAGACTCGCCGACGTTTCGTTTTTGTTGCATTCCTACATGAATCTCCAGAAGGATATCATCTACCTCCACCTGACCAAAAAACTACGGCAATTAGAGAGCATTTGTTTGATCTAGCGAATGACAAAGATCGACCTATCAATCTACCCAATCATAAACCTGCTTGGGGTTTTCGCAGTGCTGTTCACACAGAAACAGGAAGTCCATTCTCTTCGGAAGAAGTTGTCGTTCCTGTTCGCTTCTCTCGCACAGCGTCTGATGGTCATCCAGTACGCTCATTTGATTCTCCATTTCCTGCCGTAGACACTGCTACTGTGTGGGGTTGGGCTCAGGGCAATGTTGTTGCTGAGAGAAAGCGTAAAGATAGAGAAAAAGGTAAACATATCCGAAACCCAAACGCTGAGGTTACTTTATGGCGTATACAAGCATCTCGCCTGCGTTCCTTTACTCACCGTGAGTATGCACGTTTACAGACATTCCCTGATAGCTGGGAATTCGTAGGAGGCAACAAAAGAGACATTCATAAACAAATTGGCAATGCGGTACCTGTTGAATTCGCGCGTAGACTTGGCTGCAACATTATGACAGCTTTAAAGTGTATAGATAGCAAAACTGCGTTCCCAAGAAAGGAAGGTCAACTAACCCTGTTTTGATCACTTTGTGACGTGATTGAAGCGAAGACGCTGCTGTTCAACTCTAAGAATAGTGCATATTAACTGCCCTAAAATCTTTCGGTTCTGACACTTTGGTTGATTTGCTTCGGCGATCACACACCGCCATCCTCAGTATGAGTCTCATCACCGTTGATGGGACTGGCCCCCATTTCCCGAAAACAGCCAAACAGTGTTCTCCACAACGAGTGTGAGTAAAAGCCAGACTAGATTTTGTTAGGGTTGAATTGATCATTAATCCGAATGCTATGCTGACCTTCTCTATCACCGACGAGACGCTCCAATCGATTAGCTAGCGGGACGCGAAGATCCTGAAGGGTTTCTTCCCAATTCAGCATCCGAAGTTTCTGCAATGACACTGGCTGAATGTCCAAGGGTAATTTCTGACATATGGATGAGCTATGCAAACATGTTTTTGCCTAACATCTCTTTTTATCTGGCGCGGGAAAAAGCCAGACTAGATTTTGTTAGCGCTGGAACAATGCGATCGCCCGCTAGCTTTGCACCAAACAAATTCCTGGCAACTGGCCCTACCTGCAACGCCGCCCAAGGCCCCATCAAAAACAATTCACAACCGGGCCAGCGCAAATGTTGATCTAGAATGGGCAAACCGTGAACAACGTCGACAGGATGTTGTTCCATAACATCTTGTAAAAGTGGATGCGCTGTAATATCTAAACGGGTACCCGTCGCTAACCAGATACGGTTAATAGACTGGTGATCAAAACAATCGTGAACAGTCGGGTTATCACACTGTACCTGCCAGTGTTCCTCTTGCCAGACCGCGTGAGTTACCTGACACTGCTCATACAGAAATACGCGATCTTCTCTAGCAAACTTTCTGAGCCGGGTAAGAGTCTCAGGCGTAAAAGACCCTCCATTGCGCGCCTGCTGAATCATCTGCCAGCGCCTATCCCAATCGGTTTCTGCCTCAAATCCCTTCAGAAATTTAGGGCCAAGCCAGCCAGGTGCCGCGTCAAAAATCTTTTCTCTAAACGTCCGTCGGCCCATCAACAGAACCCGCGCCTCTCGCTTGAGGGCACCCATCGCCAAGTGAGCGCTGGTCAGACCGCCACCCACAATCAGCACTGTTTCGCCCGCTAGCGAGGGCAAAGACGGTAAAGAGACAGCTTTCGCATGGCAGAGCCGCTCTGGTGGATAGCCACTCACCTGCTCAGCCCAGTCTGGTACTTTCACCGTAGGTGCGCCAGTAGCCAACACGACTCTGCGGGCGATTACGGCTTGTCCATCTGCCAAAGTTAGCCGAAACCCCCGACCCTGTGGGGTCAAGCCAGCCACCTTTGCCTTAGTCACTTGGTTTCGCAGATGCCAGCGATCAATGACGGTTTCACAAAAGTCTCGAAACAGCTCCGTCCCTGGCCGACCGTATGGATCATATAGTTCGTCACCCCGGCCAGTAGCAAAGGTACGCAGGTTATGGGGATTGCAGTCGGGGTGATGAACGGCTGGAGAGCGCAGATGGCGAATTTCCTGGGCTGCAAACTGCCTGTGCCACTGAGTCAGCCAGGTGCCGCTGGGGTCGAAGACCTGAAACCCAGGAGAAAAACCAGCGCTTAAACGCTCCCGCATTCGCTTATGCTTTTGCAGCAGATGAGTGATCAGCGTCAGCGCCTGCGGCCCTGCACCAATAACGGCAATATCGATCTGAGACTGAGCCATATTTTTTAGTAGGCAGATTGCAGAAGATCAACGAACTGCAAAATATGATAATGATTATCGTTATTATTCACAAGCACGCATCCGTTCTACCACGAAAACTATGGTAGAAACGTTGGCAGTTCGCAGTTTAGCCGATGCGCTTTTGCCACAAGCGAGGTTAATCATCACCGTACACACTACTCAACACCCTCGAAGCGCCAGGGTACTGGATCGACTGCAATGCCGTTCACATATAGGCCCCAGTGCAGGTGCGGGCCGGTCGATGCGCCAGTCGAACCCACACCACCAACCGTTTGTCCAGCGGCGACAAACTCACCCTCTTGAACGTCTACCCGGTTCATGTGAATCATGATGCTGAGCACCCCCTGTCCGTGGTCAATGCCCACTGTGTTGCCGTGGAGTTCAAATCCATCTCGCACTAGGCCGACTAGCCGGATATGGCCAGCTGCTGGTGCAACAATCGGTGAACCAGTGGGCGCTGCATAGTCCACGCCCCGATGGTAATAGTCTTCTGCAAAAACGCCGTTGTAGTAGCGCTGCACGCCAAATTCTGTACTTACTGAGCCTGTGCTTGGCCGCAGTAAAGGGCCTTGCCAATGGCGCTCTGGCGTTACGATTTTTTTGAACTCAGCTACCCGATCAAACTCATGGTCGGTGCCTAGATCCGACTGGCCCGGCGGTAGCGTGATGTATTGAGTGCGAAATTGGCGATCGCTGATCGCGATGCTGTGCGATCGCACTACTCCTGCCTGTGTCACCTGAATCGTCCACTCTCCTGGCGCATCGCGTGGACTGGTCGGTACAAAGGCCCTGAAGCGACCGTCAGATAAAGGAAAGCTGGGATACTGGCTGTCACCAATAGAAACGAATGGCCTATCATCTTCTGCTGTAACCCCAGTGATAAAAACCGAAAGCGTATCTCCCAACCGAGGACTAGCTGGCAGTAGCGTCACCTGATACGCCTGAGCTGGGCTGCTGTGTAAGGCCCAAGTAACAAAGCCGCTGGACACTGCCATTGCCGATAAGAATGCTCGCCGAGAAAGTTTTGTCATTTTGCCATCCTGAATTTGCCATCCTGAATTTGAACAAACAACCAAAGAACAGCCGACCGAAACAGTTTGATTGGCAGCAGTTTGGTCGCTAACGCCAAGAGAGGTTGCTATCCTACAATATTTTGAGAGTGATAATCATTTTTATAAGATAGTGATACGTTTTCTGCTTGTCAGTGTTATTAGGAACTTGCCTCACCGGCTGGAATGCCCTGATTAAAGACCAGATGGATATCCGCTATCGATCCTGTAACCTGATGGAGTTGCTGCCCCACCTATTAGAACGGTAGGCGATTGACCTATCTAATATAGTTAAAAAAACAGTTCTCCATCATTCATTGATTGACATATTTGTGCAAATATGCAAATATAAGATTATGGATAAAGAAAAGGCACAAGAATTAGCAAATTTGCTGAAAGCGTTAGGAGAGTTTAATCGGCTTTCCCTCGTTTATGAATTGTGTCAATGCAAAGCGCCTCAAAATGCGATGTGCTTGTGTGAATGCTGTAGTGTGGACGCTTCTGGCGTATCACGTCATCTTAAGGTTCTGTCTCAAGAGGGTATCGTTAGCTCTGAAAGGAAAGGGCGTGAGATACAGTACTCTCTCAACAGGGTCGAAGTGGCACAGCGGCTTCGCCAGCTCGCCGACATTATTGAAGCAGAACCATCATCTGAAATGTAGGAGAAAGGACATGGAAGCTACTGATAACACTAAAAAGACGACTTGCAATTGTGACTGTGGAAATGCTGAATGCTGTAAAGAGAAGACATGTGAGTGCTGTAAAGAAACCTGCTGCTGCGAGTAGGTTTTAGGCGAGTCATTTGCTGAACGAAAATTGTTCAGCAAATGCAAATATTAGCATTTCAGAAGAGACTCTTTACATCAGCAGTCTGGGTGGTAGATGTGACAAGGCTGCTGTAATTAGCCAGGGGTACGACGGGTATTTCATTGCAACACACTCTCTACCGAGCTAATTTCGATCCTCTACGATATCTAGAATTAGTCCAGCCGGATCCCTGACCATAAAGTGAGTCTGCTGCCAGGGTTCTTCTTTAAGCTCAAAGTGAATATCAAGTCCCTGTTTCTGTGCCTCTGCGTAGGCTTCTTTGACGTCAGCGACCTCAAACGACAGGACCATGCCATTGGTTGTTGCTTTTGTATGCAAAAACGGAGGTTGCGTTGCCAAGTTAGGCAACATGAATCCCACTTGAGCACCATTGTTCATATTGACCAAATGCAAATAAAAATCTGGTTCGAAAAATACTGCTTGAAATCCGAAATTCTCTGTATAGAAGGTCTGCTGGGCCTCTAAATCTTCACAGACATACAACGGGTACATCGATTTGAACTGAATCATGTCACACCTCTATTGATTAAACGTGTGATTACTTTATCCAGTGTCTAAGACGATGAATTGTAGATTTCGGCCATGTGTCTAATTTGCCCTGGTGTCAACCCAGTCAGACTGCGTATCTCTTTAATTCTATGGGCATCATCGTAAAATCCATCGTTGGTTACCAATGTGTCGGGATTGAGTAACGCTCTCAGCAAAGCTTGTAATCGCACGATGCGTTGAATTTTCTTCGGCCCAAATCCGAACAGTGACTGCATGATGCGTCTGAATTGCCTGTCGCTAAGACCAAAATGGCCTGCGATCGCACTTACGCCTGCTTCACCGACAGATACCTGCATAGCCGTCAAAACATTGCTGATGTCCAATGCCTTATTTGTACTGAGATCGTTTGGTGATTGTACCAGACGATCTATTAGAAGTGGGTCTAGGTTGTTAGCTAATTCGTTATAGTGTTGTAGATTTTGAACTTCGCTTACCAGCGTTTGAATGGCGAGACTTTTTGTTGTGTGCTCGCCCGGAACTAAGGATTTTATTAACGACCAATCCGTGCCAAAGAACATTGGCATCTGCTCGGTGCGAAAGCTGACGCCGACATAGCTGATAGGACCTGTTAACTGAATGCTAAATTTTTCAGAAGTGGGTAAATACACAACTGAAAATTCGTCGATACTGGGCGACATCACCAAGTCGGTTGCATTGTCTGGAATCACTTCCAGTAAAGTCTCGCCGTCAGCTACATCAAGCCACCAATAGTAATAAATAAATGTGCTCAAACGCTGCGATGGCAACGCACAGTGGCAGGTCAAGTTATCCGTACCCAGTTGATACAGTTGTAGGGGAAGTGGTTTTTGGCTATCTATAGAACCCATTTGAGATCTCTAAGCGTTGGCAGCGAGCCGCTTGAGCATTAACCTAACGAAGCAGAAGTCCATTTGAGCCTTGGCATGTACCAGCGTTCTCTCGAAATTCTTGGTCAAGCTCTTACAGCGTTCCATCCAGGCATTAGAACGCTCAATCACCCACCTGGTGGCAACAGGCACAAAGCCGCTTTTCCCCGCCGCCGCTTTTTCTGCTTTCGATGGCTTCGGCGATA
>NZ_JADEXO010000230.1 GCF_015207105.1 cf. Phormidesmis sp. LEGE 11477 | reverse complement strand
AATCAAGGGTTTTGCGTCGCAACGCGGACAGGACTATTACGTTGATAAGCTGCTGAACGGCAAAAAAGACGGCTTTTTTGTTGATGTCGGCGCCAATCATCCAACGGAGATAAGCAACACAATCTATCTGGAACGCAAAGGCTGGAACGGCCTTTCGTTTGAGCCCCAAAAGCATCTGTGCAAGCTGTTTGAAGAGGTTCGTGGCACGAAAGTGTTGCCCTATGTTTTGGGAAGCGAACCGTGTGAGACCGAGTTTGGCATCGTCGAGTCCGATGGTTGGGAGCACGCCTTGTCGGGCGTTTTCGACGTGATGCGAAAAGAGGGCGCGGCCTTTCAAGGCAAGACCATTCGTCGCGAGAAACGCCAGGTTCACAGGCTTGTCGATGTTTTGCTGGACGAGAAGATTGAATATGTGGACTTCATGTCAATCGATGTCGAAGGTTATGAACTGGAGGTCTTGAAGGGAATGGACTTCTCGAAAGTTCATGTCGAGATTCTGATTGTCGAAAATGATCGCACCCAACTCGGTAATGTGTATCTTCGCGAGTTTATCAAAGCGCAGGGCTTTAAATATGTGGCCCGACTGTCGGGTGATGATGTGTTTCGGCATTTGCGGTAAGGCCCATGCAACGCGTTCACGTCGCCACAACCCATGACGCTTTTCCCTATTTTCGCCAAACGCCGGCGGGTGATGGTCGCTGGGGCAATGTGCAGTTTGCGCTTGAGGACCCGGACGAGCGCGCCGATTGGCTGGTGGTTTTTGATGAACCATCGGTGGGCCTTGAGACAAATGTTCCGGTTGAGCGGCGAATTTTGTTCGTTTGGGAACCGCCGGAACTCAAGGTCTATGACCTTAGCTACCTGGACCAGTTTGGAACGGTTGTAAGCCCCGTGCCCTTACCCGGGTATGGTAGGCATTGGGTGCAAAGCCAGTCGGCGCTGCCGTGGTTTGTTGGTGTTGATATGCGCGATGGCGTAAACATTGAAACCATGGTCAATGAGCAGGGGCTATTGGATGCCAAAGGCTGGGATGAGGTATTGGATTTTTTTGACGCACCAAAGACAAAGTTGCTTTCGGTGGTGTGCTCCAACAAAACGCGCTTAGAGGGGCAGCGCGAGCGCCTTGCCTTTGTAGAGGCTCTCAAAGTCGCTCTCGGTGATCAGGTCGATGTGTTTGGACGCGGCTTTAATCGCGTTAATGACAAAGCCGAAGCACTCGCTTCTTACAAGTATCATATTGCCTTGGAAAATAATCGTCACGACCATTTTTGGACGGAGAAGCTGGCGGATGCTTACCTGGGCGGCACATTCCCGATTCATGCTGGGTGTCAAAACCTGAGTGAGTATTTCCCGCAAGGGTCTTACGCTTCAATTGATATCAGAGATATTGAGGCGTCGGTTGAGACGGTCAAGAGAGTTATAAGCGCAGACCCTTGGGGGATGTCACGCCAGCTTCGCCTCGCGGCGCGCGACAAAGTTATGATGGAGCATAATGTGTTTGCGATCGTGGTGGGAATTCTTGAGGAAAATGCAAACTCCGCAAGATCAAGTCAAGGCTCAGGTAAGTCCAAGAGTCAAATTTCACCAAATGGCTATTTCTTAAGCCACGGTACAAAGGCGCGGTTGGCTCGCTGGTACGGTTATCTACGGTCGTGGGCAGGAAAGGTACGAGAATATTGAACCACAGGCGGCCATTCCTGGGTTGTTTGTATGGAACTTTGAGCCTCTTCGTCTCCAGAGGCGCTTCACACGCTTTTCATTGACCTAGCAGCCTGCGTCACGGAACAGAGCCGTAACGCGGCGATAGCCATATCAACCGTATTGCCAGGCCGATTCGATCATGCCTGCCATTAGACGTTCTTCATCTTTTTTATGCTGGGCATGTGACGCTGAGAGCCACTCTCCGCTGGACAGCGCCAACACGCTCCAGCCCTTGTTCAACCAGTACATCAACCCGGCGCAACTTCGTGACAGTCTTGCCGGGTTTGATGGTGTGCAAGCTGTGCCTAACGGCAATTGCTCAGATGAGTTGCTTCGCTATGGCTTGCACATTCACGGTCAATAAAAAGAAAATCCGCTGTTTGGCTACCAACTGCAGATGGGTGCTGGCAGGACAAGTGAGGATAGTTAAAAGGTTGTGACAGTGACGCGATACCAATTGTTAAGACGAATTTGGCGCTGGTGGCGTAGCAAGCTAAAGCAACCAAGGTTTTTGTTGCTACCAGGTTTGTGTTTGGATTTTTGCCGTGATTTTAGATCCTACAATGTGCTCGCCAAACAGCGCGGATTACCTGTGGCAACGTGGGGGAATCTCTTTCCCTGTCTGGGTGATAAAACAGCTGTAGTCGGCTTTGACCGTCATTACATTTATCACACGGCTTGGGCGGCCCGGGTCTTGGCGCGCACCCGCCCGCAAAAACATGTGGATTTCAGCTCATCGCTTTATTTTGCGGCGCTTTGTTCGGCAACAACTGAGTTTGAGCATTATGATTTTCGCAGTCCTGAACTGGAACTATCAGGCTTAAAAACTGGGACCGCAGATCTGACCTCTCTGCCTTTTCCGGATGATCATTTTGATAGTGTCTCATGTATGCATG